>JBEKCU010000125.1:0-12116 GCA_050014735.1 Candidatus Acidiferrales bacterium
AATGTGGCTTACAGCGCGACTCTGGCTGCCACCGGCGGCACCCTGCCTTATACTTGGTCCATCACTTCCGGCTCTCTGCCAACCGGATTGACACTCACTCCGAGCACCGGTGCGATCTCCGGAACACCGACCGGCACGGGAACCAGCAGCTTCACCGTGCAGGTGGCCGATGCCAATTCGCTGAAGGCCACAAAGTCACTCACTCTGACTTTGGTGGCGCCGCTAACCGTTTCTACCGCGTCCTTAGCGAACGGGACACAGAATGTGGCTTACAGCGCGACTCTCGCAGCCACGGGCGGCACGCTGCCTTACACTTGGTCCATCACTTCCGGGTCTCTGCCAACCGGATTGACACTCACTCCGAGCACCGGTGCGATCTCCGGCACGCCGACCGGCACCGGAACCAGCACGTTTACCGTGCAGGTGGCCGATGCGAATTCGCTGACCGCTACCAAATCGCTCAGCGTCACAATCAACATATCGAGCGGAGGAGCGATCGGACTGGCACAGGAAAACGCTGTCCAGGGATCGGGTGTGGGGTCGGTGTCGGTTGCCTTTACCGCAGCCAACACGTCGGGCAACCTGATCCTGGCGTTCGTGCGTATGTCCACAACCACGCAGACCGTTACGCTGAAGGATAGTGCCGGCAACACTTACACCCAGGCCGTGGCACAGGTCCAAACCGCTGACGGCTCCCAAATCCATTTGTTCTATGCCAAAAACGTCTTGGGTGCAGCGGCAAACACGGTGACAGCGACGTTCTCGTCAACGAACAATCACCCGTGGCTGGCAATATATGAATACAAGGGGTTGAACATCACGAATCCGTTGGACCAGACGGCCTCAGCGCAGGGCAGCAGCACGACTGCCAGCAGTGGGGCTACGGCCACGACAACGAGCGCGAACGAACTGGTCTTTGCGGCAACTGGATTGCCATCCAGCTACACGGGGACGCCGACGGCTGGCAGCGGATACGCTTTCCTGGAAAAGAACCCGACAGGCTCGCCTGCGGCAAACGAGTCGGAGCTGGCGACTTCAACGGGAACGTATAACGGCACTTTCACGCTGAGCGCCAGTGCCAACTGGTCCGCCCTGGTTGCCACGTTCAAGCAATAATCGATACGAGGGAAATGGCAGCAATAACGCCGGATGAAGCTTGCGCCGATCGGTGTTGGCTGCAGATTCTCTTGCAAATCGATGCCTTTTCGCGCAAGGGCCACGCTATTGATGCCGTAAAAACCTAACGGTCGATTTTCGTGACGGGGTTCGCTGCGCCACACTCTACGATGAAATTGCCAATGTTTCATGGAAAGCGCCGTATGGCCGAGGCAACCTGAAAAAGCCATCAGCATCTCGCTAGTTTGCCATGCGGCGAAGAGGCTCCTCGCTAGCCCTGCCAGCGGTTCACTCTCTGAGGGAATGTAGGCAAATTGATCCGGCAGTCGCTGCTGCTTGGCTTGCTCGATCTTTTCTTCTTCATGGAGCGCATACAGGAACGTTCGTGCTGCTTCTGGAGAAGGCACTTCGTGCCCGATCAGTTCTGCTAGCCCGGGGTCCGCGCGCAAGCGCTCAAAATCGTCCAGGCACTCACCTCCGGCGGAATTCAGAATCGCGAAGCTTTCGACATACGTAACCTCGTCATAACCCCGTTAGCGCTCTTTCACGACCAGGTGTTGCTTCACGCTGCTTGGTAATCCCAAAGAACGAAAGGTTTGCACGACCAGGGGTAGGCCTCCCAGCCCGGTCAATATCTCTTCGGCTGGCTTGGGATCGAGCTCGAACAATAAAGGTGATTCGGTCGGTGAGGGCTTCTGGATTTTACACAGGCACCCCATCGTACGCGAAGCACACACCTTGCACGTGAGAATTTGTAGCTGTCGATTCGCGCAGCCCGCCGGCATTCTACGCATGCGTTACGCTCTCATTCAGATTCCGCCCGACTACCACTCTCTGAAACACGTCCCGCGATCGAGAGAGCGGGGAATGCCGTAGGGAGAGTTATGCATCTCCGGTGAAGCGTGAATGCGCGGACCGGCTTTGGTAGCGAGAGCGTCCCGCCGGCGGTTCTGTGTCGATGTGCAAAACCCTCCGGCGACAAGCCGCCGCCTCCGGCGTGGTGGAAGAGGCTGCGCTTATCATATCCCTTGGCGAAATTGAAACTGGGCGGCGTGTTGCGACACATCCGACCCGCTGATAGAATCGCAAGGCGGAACTTTCGCGTTAGGCCCAGCGCAATCGGGGCAAGCCGCGCGACGAGGCGGACGCCGGCCGTACTTCCAGCAAATTCTTGCATCGCCAGCGGCACTCCTGCCTGCCGTGGAGGACACTTGGCCAAATACGATCTCGCCATTATCGGTAGCGGTCCGGGAGGCTATAACACCGCGATCCGCGCCGCCCAGTGGGGCCTAAAAACCCTGGTGATCGAAAAAGACGGGTTTCTGGGCGGCACGTGCCTGCACGTCGGCTGCATTCCCACGAAAGTTCTGCTCCACCATGCTGAGATTTACGACACCTTCAAGAACGCCAAGGAGTTCGGCATCGATGTGAAGGAGTTCGCGCTGAACTGGCCCGCGGTGCTGGCGCGCAAGGAAAAAATCGTCAACAAACATGCCAAGGGCATCGAGTTCCTGTTTCGCAAGAACAAAGTCGAGGGGATGCGGGGCTGGGGACGCTGGGCAGGGCCGGGGCGCTTGAGCGTTGAGGCCGATGGAAAAACAACCGAGGTCGAAGCCACGCACATCATGTTCGCGACAGGCTCGGCGGCGCGATCGCTTCCGGGAATCGACATCGACGGGAAGACCGTTCTAAGCAATATCGAAATCCTGCAACTCCCCGCCGTGCCGAAGACTTTGGTGATTGTAGGAGCGGGAGCGGTGGGCGTGGAGTTCGCTTCGGTGTTCAATTCGTTCGGGACCCAGGTCACGATGCTCGAAATGCTGCCGCGGATCGTCCCGATCGAGGACGATGAAATCTCGGCGGAACTCGAAAAAGCACTGAAGAAAAAAGGCATCCAAATTTTCACCGAAGCTAAAGTTGAATCGTTGAAGAAAGATGACCCTGGCGCCACGGTCTCGTTCAAGGACAAGACAGGAAACGTAAAGACGATTGCGGCCGAGAAGGTTCTGATGGCCGTGGGCCGCACACCAAAAACGGAAAATCTGGGACTTGAAAAATCGAAAGCCAAGATCGAGCGCGGGTTCATCCACGTCGGGCCGTACATGGAGACGGCCGAACCCCGGCTCTACGCGATCGGCGACATCGTCGCCGGAATGCCGCAGCTCGCGCATGCCGCGTCGATGGAGGGAATCACGTGCGTCGCGAAAATCACCGGCAAGAACATGCCGCCGATTGAGAAGAATCGCATTCCGAACGCAACCTATTGTGAGCCGCAGGTCGCGTCGATCGGCTTGACCGAGCGGGCGGCGCGTGAGGCGGGCTACGCGGTGAAGACGGGTAAATTTCCATTCGTTGGAAACAGCAAGGCGACGATTCTGGGACACCATGAGGGCTTCATCAAGGTCGTCAGCGACGAAAAGTATGGCGAAATTCTCGGCGTGCACATCATTGGGCCGTTTGCAACCGAGATTATTTCGGAAGCGGTCGCGGCGATGCAGCTGGAAGCGACCGTCGATGATTTGATGTCCACCGTGCATGCGCATCCGACCGTGTGGGAAGCGATGTCCGACGCGGTGGCGGCGGTTCGCGGGCTTTCGATCAATGCTTAGGGCTAGAGATTAGAACTTTGAGGTTAGAGTTCAGAGTTCCGCGTCGAATGTTTCAGGGACCAAAGCCCGGCTTTGCTCGGGACTTTATTGTCGCGGCTGAAGCCGCGACCCACAAAGCCCCTTCATGAAGTGACTTCTACTGCACGGGGTCATGAATAACTTCGGGAAGGTTTATTGGACGATTCTAGCTAACATCACACGATTTACCGCCGCAGCGATGAAAGCAAATGGTTGCTAATTTGTAAAAGAATTCAATGACTCAGGAGACCGGAAGTCATCTCGTAAGTAGTCTTTGTGGGTCGCGGCTTCAGCCGCGACATTCAGAGGCGTGAAAAACAAGGGCTTTAGCCCCTGAAGAGCTCTCGAGTTCGGGTCGCAGGTCATTTATGAGAGGACTTCTGGCCGAAAGTTGAAAACGAATTGTCGATGGAATCGCACTCGATGAAAATGTGTTTGGTCGTTCATCTGGGCCTAATCGAATATGGCGCGGCTTGGAAGCTGCAGCGGCGGCTGGTGGCAGCACGCAAAATGGGATTTGTTCCCGATGTGCTCCTGCTTTGCGAGCATCCGCACGCGATTACGCTGGGCCGCAGTGGAAAGCTTGCAAATCTACGGGCCTCGGAACATCTTTTGCTCCAGAAGGGCGTTTCCTTTTTTGAAACCGATCGCGGCGGCGACATCACTTATCACGGGCCCGGACAACTGGTCGGCTATCCGATTTTAAATCTTGGTGAAATTCGGAGAGACGTTGCCTGGTACGTGCGCGGCCTCGAAGAAGCGATGATCCGGACGACGGCGGAATTTGGCGTTGCGTCGAAGCGCGTGCACGGCCGTACGGGGGTGTGGGCCGATGTGCCACGGAATAACAAGGAAGCAGACGAAGTGAATGAAATTGAGGAAGTGACGGATGAGGAAAAGCTGGGCGCTATCGGTGTCCATTTGAGCCGATGGGTTACCTCGCACGGATTCGCATACAACGTCTCCACCGACCTGCGGTATTTCGACCTGATTGTGCCCTGTGGGATTGCGGGGAAGCGGGCAACTTCGCTGGAAAAATTGCTTAACCGCCGGGTTGAAATGACGGAAGTTGCTCCGCGCGTCGCGGCGCACCTGGGAGAAATAATCGGACTTGAGTCGCGCGCCGCGAGCCGCAACGAACTGGATGAACTGCTCCAGGCATTTGAGGAACGAACGGCGCTCGTGGCTGTTTAGAATACATTTTGGATGAACGATGGCGGAAACACTCACTCGCGAACAGTATCTCGATCTGTACTACTTCATGCGGCTCAATCGCGAGCTGGAAGAGCAGATGGCGCGGCTGTTTCGCCAGAACAAGATTCTCGGCGGGCTGTATTCGAGTCTTGGGCAGGAAGCGATCTCGGTGGGAACGGCGTTCGCGCTTGGCCCTGGCGACTGGATTGCCCCGATGATTCGCAACATCGGCGCTCTGCTGGTGCGCGGATTCAAGCCGCGAGACATCTTGACGCAGCACATGGCGCGTTACACTTCGCCGACACAAGGAAAGGATGGCACAAGCCATTTCGCCGATTTGAAAACGCGGCACGTTGTTGCGCCAACCTCCATGCTGGGCGACTTGATCCCCGTGATGACGGGTGTGGCCATGGCAGGGCGGTATCTGGGCCAGAACATCGTGACGATGACGTGGATCGGCGACGGAGGCACTTCGACCGGCGTGTTCCACGAAGGATTGAATCTGGCGGCTGTGCAGAAGGCGCCGTTCGTCCTGATCGTGGAAAACAATCAGTGGGCCTACGGAACGCCTGTCGAGCGTCAGGTCCCGTTGCGCTACCTTGCCGATCGCGCCAAGGCCTATGGCATCGAAAGCGCCATCGTGGACGGCAATGACGTCGTCGCCGTCGAGCGCACTGCACGGCAGGCCGTGGCACGCGCTCGGGCGGGAAACGGTCCCGTGTTGATCGAAGCAAAAACCATGCGCATGCGCGGCCATGCGCAACATGACGCGGCGGACTATGTGCCCCCGGAGACGCTCGAATTGTGGAAGCAGCGCGACCCGCTCGCCCGCCATGAAAAGTTTCTAAGCGAGAATAAATTTTGGGACGCGAAAACGAAGGCGGAAATCGACGGGCGCATCGCTCGTGAAATTCAGGTGGACGTCGATTTCGCCGAGAACTCGCCGTTTCCGCCGCCGGAATCGGCCAATCGAGGCGTTTACTGCGAGGGCTGCCACGCGATCGAAGCGGATTGGAAACGCTCCAAAGAAGAAGTGATGCCGCCGCGTTCGAGTGTGAAACCGGAATGGCCGGCGATGCATCTGAAACCGGCGGAAGCGCCTTCGAAGGCGGCCTCAAAAACGATGAGCGCAACTTCGGCGAACGGCGTCAAGCAACCTTCAGAAAAGAAAATAGCCGAGAAGACAAAACCCTCGAAGAAAACCTCACGGCTTCGCGTTCCCGCGAAGGCTGGCAGGTAACCATGCCGATGATAATGGGAGAGACGACCTATCTCGAAGCCATCCGCCAGGCACTCGCCGAAGAAATGGACCGCGATCCCGCCGTCGTGATGATGGGCGAGGATGTGGGTGTTTACGGCGGGGCCTTCCAGGCCTCGCAAGGATTGCTGGAGCGATTCGGATGGGAGCGCGTGATCGACACGCCGATCAGCGAATCCGCGATTGTAGGCGCGGCGATCGGCATGGGCTACGCAGGGTTGCGTCCGGTGGCGGAAATGCAATTCATCGACTTCATTGCGTGCTGCTTCAACATCGTCACTAACTACGCGGCGAAGTCGCACTACCTGTGGGGCGCGCCGGTGCCGATCGTGCTGCGCGGTCCATGTGGAGGCGGCGTGCATGGCGGACCGTTCCATTCGGCAAATCCTGAAATGTATTTCGTGCATACACCCGGCCTGAAAGTCGTCTGTCCAGCGACGGCCTACGATGCGAAGGGCCTGTTGAAATCGGCGATTCGCGACAATAATCCTGTTCTTTTTTTTGAGCACAAATATCTCTACCGGCGCATCAAGGAAAACTTGCCGGGAGACGATTTCACGGTGCCGATCGGAAAAGCCGTGGTCCGGCGCGAAGGCCACGACCTCACGATCATCAGCTACGCGGCCATGCTGCACGCGTCGCTCGAGGCCGCTGCGGAACTCGAGAAGGAAGGGATCGACGCCGAGGTGCTGGACTTGCGCACGCTGCTGCCGCTGGATCGCGACACGATCCTCGCGTCGGTGCGCAAGACGAACAAGCTGCTGGTCGTGCACGAAGATACGCGGACCGGCGGGATCGCCGGCGAGATCGCGGCCATCGTCACCGAAAATGCATTCGAGGATTTGGACGGCCCGATCCGGCGCGTCACATCCCTCGATACGCCGGTGCCGTATTCGGGACCGCTCGAGGATTATTTTCGTCCCAGTGCCGCAAAGGTTGTCGCGGCGGCCCGGGAACTGGCACACTATTGAGCGTGAGTCGTGACTAGTGATTGGTGACTTGTGACTGATGATTCATGACTCGTGATTTTTGAGTCGTGAAGGGTTCGCAGCTTAGAGTTGAGAGTCGGTCCCGCGTTGGGGTACCGCGCTCTTTACTGTTCCTGTAAGCCTCCTACAGGACTCCGGCGCCGCCCGATTCACGACTCACTAGTCACCGGTCACAAGTCACCAGTCACGATTCACCACTGAAAAGAGGACACATGGCCGTAGACGTCATCATGCCCCAGATGGGGGAAAGCATTTTTGAGGGAACGATTACCAAGTGGCTGAAGAAACCGGGCGACCGCATCGAGCGCGATGAGCCGCTGTTTGAAATCTCGACCGACAAAGTGGACGCGGAAATCCCCGCACCTTCGGCTGGCGTGCTGAAGGAAATCAAAGTCACTGAGGGACAGACCGTTCCCATTCAGACGGTTGTCGCCGTGATTGAGGCTGCCGGGGCAGCGGATGCGGTGCCCGTCGCCGCTGCTGCCGCGCCGCCCGCTCCAGAGAAGACTGCGGCACCCAAGGCGGCTGCACCTCCTGCTCCCGCCGCTGCGCCTCCTGTGCCAGGTCCATCGCCTGCTCCTGCGCCCGCAGCAAGCGCGGCTCCTGCCGCCCCGGCCATTCGTGGGAATGGCGATAAAGTTCGCAGTTCGCCGCTCGTGCGCAAGATAGCGAAAGAGCACAATGTGGACCTTGCCGAAGTCGAAGGCAGCGGGGCAGGCGGGCGCGTCAGCAAAAAAGACATTCTCGCCGCGGTGGAGTCCGGGAGCGCGAAGCCCGCCGCTGCCGCGCCGCAACCGCCGCCTGCGACCGCGCCATACGCTGCCGCGCCTGCGGCCTCCCCCGCACCGCCGCCTGCGGCCGGAGGAACTGTCGCACATCCGGCGCTAGAAAACGCCGTCCCGCGCGAGCGGATTTATTTCGGCAACTACGAAGCCCAGCCGATGACCACGATGCGTCAGCGCATCGCCGAACACATGGTGGCTTCCAAGCGCGTTTCCCCTCATGTCTATTCCATCGACGAAGCGGACATGACGCGGATCGCCAAGATCCGCGAGCGTTCCAAGTCCGCGTTCGAGGCCAAGTACGGCACCAAGCTGACCTACATGCCGTTTTTCGTTCGCGCCTGCGTCGAGGGCCTGCGCGCTTTTCCCACGGTCAACGCGTCGGCGGACGGCGCTACGATGGTGCTGCACCGCGAAATCAATGTGGGCATCGCCGTCGCGCTCGATTGGGGATTGATTGTCCCCGTGCTCAAGAATGCCGAGGAGAAGAATTTCCTGGGCCTCGCTCGCGGCATCAACGACCTCGCCGAACGCGCCCGCGCAAAGAAGCTCAAACCCGACGAAGTACAGGAAGCAACCTTCTCCATCACGAATCCGGGTATCTACGGCGGCCTGATGGGGCTTCCGGTGATCAACCAACCGAACGTCGCGATCCTCGGCATCGGCGCGATTCAGAAACGCCCGATGGTGATCGACGACGCCATCGCGGTTCGCTCAATGGTGTACCTGACACTCTCCTACGACCATCGCGTCGTGGACGGCGCCATCGCGCACCAGTTTGTCGGCAAGGTGAAGGCGTATCTCGAGGGGTGGAACGAGGAGATTCTGTAGGGCGGTGACTGGTGATTCGGTCGGCCGGGACTTATCGAGCATCTGCGACGCATCGACGAACCACTAGGAATTGGTCACCAGTGCCTCGGGGTCTACTATGACGTTCGTTCGCTTCTGCGTCCGTCGTGCTATTCGTGTGAGTTGCCAATGAACGACCCGAAATTTCGGCTTGAGCGTGTGGCCGGACAGGTTTCGAACGAGGAAATACTCTCCGATATTCGACGCGTGGCTAAACTCGCTGGCAAGAATATCGTGTCCTTTAGGCTGTACGGCGAATTGGGAAACTACCATCCGGCAACCGCGGCTCTCCGATTTGGCACTTGGAACGACGCCCTCGTAGCAGCTGGCTTAGAAATCGCTAATAAACTAACATCAGCGACGAGCGCCTGTTCGAAAATCTAATGCGCCTCTGGGAATATTACGGCCGGCAACCGCGCTTCCGGGAACTCTCGCGTGCGCCTTCCGTTATTTCCTCCGGTCCTTACCAGCGCCGATTTCACTCCTGGATGAAACCTCTCGAACAATTCCTCGAGTATGCAAATGCGCAAGACGCACGGATTCCAACCCCCGTCAAAGCCCCGAGTGGTCATAGGACAGGCCGTGACCCATCTCTAAGGCTGCGGTTTCGCGTTATGAAGAGGGACAACTTCTCGTGCCGTACCTGTGGGGGAAGCCCCGCCCTGAAGCCTGGTTTATCACTGCATGTCGATCACGTTAAAGCATGGAGCCTTGGCGGTGAGACTATTGAAGAAAATCTCCAAACCCTGTGCGAGGCCTGCAACCAAGGAAAAAGTAACGTGCTCTAAGGTGTAAGATTAGCAGAAATTGCTCCCGGTTTAGTCGAAAAGCGGCCAACCCGCCCACACCTCCCGATCCTATCGGAATAAGACTCCTCACCGCTAAGCGTCAACTCTAGCGATCGACGATCGACTGCTCACGAATTACGAATCACCAGTCACGCCTCACCCCGACCCCGCCTTCAGCACCGGCGCCACGTCGTGGGCCCACTTGCGCAGCTCGGCGAGCGGAACCACGCGGATGTCGCTTTCGGCGAGGACGCCGGTGACGAAGCCGTCACGGACGTTTCCGCGAACCGGCGCGCGTTCGGTGACCGCGAGAAATTCGGAGTGATTCGTGCGCTCGCGGATGGCCTCCGCCGTGAACGCCAGAAGCTTCGCTTGTCCCGGATCGCGCCCCAGCGCCACGGCATGTACGAATCCGCGCGTGCCGTTTCTGCGATAGGAAAAGTCGATGCGCATCGGATCGCCGGGAACGGTGAACTCCTCGACGCGCACTCCCCGCTGCATCAGGCGCAGAATTTTTTCCGTCCGGAAATAATCCGCGGCCTGGGCGCGCACATCGTTTCGCGTCCTGATTTCGATCGGGCCGCGCCGGGCCTCGCGCAGGGGTTCGACCTGCTCGTGAAAGAGGCGGTCGAGTTCGGCATCCGGATCGTGGGAGAGAACTCCCTTCCGGGGAGAGAGTTGCACGGCGTTGGAGAGCGTCCGGTCGAATGTATCGAGGATCGCTTCCGCGTCCATCCGGCGTCCCGCAAACTCGCGATCGAATGCGGCAGGCAGACGCAGCAATAATTCCTCATCGGCCGCGGGATGCAGGCGGCGAAGGCGCGCGAAGTCGGCGGGCTCTTCCAGCCAGCGCTGGCGCACACGCCCGGAAGAGGGATCGAGCAGCAGAACGCCGATATTGATCCATTCATCGCGAATCAGATTGGGCTGGTACCGCACAACGTGGTACGCGCACGGTTGCAACGTTGCGCCGGATGTCGCGCCGGATGTTGCGTCAGGCATGTCGCACCTTCCAGTTGGGAAACGGATCGCGCCCTGAATTGCGGGCGGACAAAATCAATTCACGAACGCGTTTGCGGCGCGCGAAGAGCTGCTCAATCAACCGCTCGAGAGCTTTCCAGTCGTCGGCGTACCATTCCGGAGGAATGTGGCTGGCCTCTTCGCCCAGCACCGCTTCTGTTATCTGTCTGTCCAGCCGGCCTAGCCAGGCCTCAAATGCGTCCATGCCCGAGACGCTCTCATAGACACGGTGCCGCCCGTAGAGCCCACGCAGAGGCGCGTCCGGAAAATTCCACTCCCCGGCGTTGAAGCAAAAACCGTGGTCGATCATCATGGCCGTGTAAGGGGCTGCGTACGGGTTATAACCCGCCGTAAGAGCGGACACATTGGGCGTTGTCGAAAGTCCCTCGCCGGGAACTGCGGGCGCTGCCGGCATCGCGGCATCTTCCGGCTCGCGAAAGAAAATCGCCTGGCGGCCATTGGTATTGCACGTCCACTTGTCGAACACAAAAATTCCAAGAAAATCCCGAAGATTTCGCACCGCGCACAGTTGCTCGTCCGGCAGGAAATCGTGTACGGCCATGCGCGCCGGATGTCCGGGAAACTGCGATCCAAACTGTTTTCCCGGCGAACACGGCTTCCGGCCCATGCCGAGTTGCACTGTCAGTTCCGCGGTATATGCGATCAATTCGGGACGAACCTCGACGACTTCTACTTGCGGCACGCACAGGCCCAGCCGCGCCGCCAGTCTTGTTGCAAGCATTTCATTCGCCAGAATTCTCAAATGCTGCGGATTATTCTGGAATTTGACGATGTAATAGCCGCCATCGTCGCAGCGCATAAGGTGGGCCTGCGCGCCACCTCTCATCCGCCGCACGTGCTCAATGGCGAGCCTCATGGCCGCCCATGCTAGTCAGCCAAACGCCAAGCTGCAAGGAATATTGTTCCGCTTCGGGAAGATCGCACGTTCGATTTGAAAATTTCGAAATCGGCGCCGGAATGAAACATTTCGAGAAATTTCCCCTCTGTGCCCTCAGTGTTATCGGTGTCCTCGGCGTTAAATCCTGGAAGGCGTTAACACGGAGCACCCCGAGAACACTGCGTCACGGAGACGAACCCAAGAAGAGAACCGAAAGCCCGGGGGTATTGTCCCCGGGCCGTCGGTCCTTGGCATCGTTCTTTTAGATTTTCTGGCGATATGTGAGTGCGCCCGTTTGCCGCAGGCGTTACTTCCCGCGCTTGGCGGCCTTTTTGGCAGGCTTTTTTGCGGGCTTCTTCGTTGCTTTTTTCGCCTTCTTGGGAGCCGCCTTGGCTTTTTTCTTCGGTTGCGATTTTTTTGCTGCGGGTTTTGGGGCAGCTTTTGCCGCCGTCTTTTTCGGAGCCGTTTTCTTTGGCGCCGCCTTCTTCTTCACCGAAGAGGGTTGCGGTGTTGCCGCGGCGCCTGGGCGTTCGGGGATGACCAACTCCTCTTCGCCTTCCTCTTCGATGACTTCTTCGGGATCTCCGCCGAGTTC
>JBEKCU010000126.1:0-12095 GCA_050014735.1 Candidatus Acidiferrales bacterium
CAAGATCTGAGCCGGAAGCGGAGCTCCTCCTCCTGAAACAAGAATCCAACTGAAAGAGAATAACCCTTCTCGCCTGGGGCTTTTAGGAGTGTGATTCAGAAAATTGGCCGGTAATAATCGGCTACACGGAAGTAATCCTTGGATTACGCTTGCGTCTCAGCGACGCAGAAATCTGAAAAATTCCGTCAGTGCCCGAAACACACCGCAGTCAAGTTCTGCCACATCCCTGAACTGCGCTCACCGGAAACTGGCCCACGTCCCGAATGACAGGGATTTCGCCATTAATCAAGCGGATTTTGCAAAACCTCTTAGAGCATGTTCAATCGGGCCTAATCCCGAATTCCAATCGCAGCCATCATTCGTCCCGTTTTCGCGCCTTCCCGGCGATAGCTGAACAGCAGATCCGTCCGGCACGCGGTGCAAAGGTCGCTCATGTCGATGTGCGCTTCAGGCACGCCCGCGTCGATCAATTGCCAGCGGTTGCTCGCTCGCAGGTCGAGTTGCACACGCGGCGGCGGCGGCACGTGTCCCGGCGGCATCATTGTCAGCCAGGGGAGCCACAGCGGCTCCTCGCCGTGGGCCAATTGCTCGAACGGTCCATCGAACCAATCCGCGGCGGCGGGAAATTGAGTGGCGAATGCCTGCGCCACTTCGGGGCCGACTTCATAACAGCAGCGCCCGATGGCTGGCCCGAGCGCCGCCACAACATCGCGCGCGCGCGTCCCGAATTCCATCCGCATGCGTCCAAGCGTTTTTATGGCAATGCGCGCCAGCGTGCCGCGCCAGCCCGCATGAATCGCCGCCACCACATGGTGCCGTGTGTCGGCGAGTAAAATCGGCGCGCAATCGGCCGTCTGTACGCCGAGCAGCAGGCCGGGCGTGCGCGTCATCAGTGCGTCCGCTTTGGGGGCGTCAACTCTCGACGCTCCGGTTTTCGTCTCTTCGGGCGGTGTTGCGGAGGCGCAATGGATCACATCCGAATGAAACTGTCGCAGAGTAATCAAAGACATCCCGCCCGCCGATACCGCCGCTATGAATGCAGCGCGATTTCCCGCGACACGCGCGCGCTCGTCCCAATCCGTGAAGCCCAGATTGAGCGTGGCCTTTCCGTCGAGGTCGCTCTTGCCGCCGGGCCGCGTGCTGAAGCCGTGCACCAGCCAGTCGAGTTTCGCGAACGAGCGCGACTGTAAAATCTGCAACCCACCTGCCCGCCGCATGAGCCAGTCGAGATCGCCTTGACGTCCTCCCTCGCCGACGTTTCGCGCGGAACCCGCGCTTCTTGTAGACCGAGTTTTAATTGCCCGCGCCATTGAACTCTATCCTTAATTCCATGTGTCCTACTCACCACTTTAACGTAACGCATCAGTTTCCGTCTGCATGGACCGCGCACGATATACTTATAGTGCGGCTTGCGCGGCGCACTGCGCTTCCTCCGAGAACATCCCCGGAGCGCGCACCGGAGAAGAAATGATCGTCGGCCTGGGCGTGGACATTACCAGCGTGGACCGCATCGAGGCCGCCATCGGCCGCCGCGGAACCGCATTGCTCCAGCGCGTCTTCACCCCATCGGAAATTGCATACTGCAAGCGGCATCGCAATTGCTCCGAGCGTTTCGCCGGCCGGTTTGCGGCGAAAGAAGCGGCGATGAAGGCACTCGGCACTGGCTGGAGTCAGGGCGTCCGCTGGGTCGATATCGAAGTCGTTCGCGAGCCCGGTGGAAAACCGACGCTGAAATTGTCAGGCGCCTGCCGTGAGATTGCCGCCCGCCTCGGCGTCAAAAATATCTCTGTCACCATAACCCATGACGGCAACACGGCTCTCGCGCAAGTCATATTTGAATCGTAACAAGGCCGGAAAGATTTGCTGCCGAGTCGCAAAGGTTTTGGTGGTAAAACGAGAGTCGACAAACTTCAAAACGCCCTGCGTGGACCGCGCGCAAGCCTAAATGGCAACCCCACAGAGATGCTTGTCCCGGACGCCACCGATCTTAATGTCCACAAATTGGTTCGCCGCCCACGCGCCTGAAACGCGCACATCAAGATAATTCCCCGACATCGCGCGAGTCCACGCACCAAACTCATCTTCCCCGCTTCGGTTCAACGTCAACACGCGCACCGTGCGTCCCAGCTGTGTTTTCTGAAACGCCGCTTTCTTTTCTTCACCCAGCGCGCGAAGCTCAACCGCTCGCCGGGAAATATCTTGGGCCGGAACGGGATTTCGCATCTCCGCGGCAGGCGTTCCCGGCCTGGTTGAAAACGAAAATACATGCACGTATGTCAAGGGCAGCTTTTCAATCAACGCCAGCGTGGCCCGGTGATCGTTCTCGGTTTCGCCGGGAAATCCCGCGATCACGTCCGCTCCGATCGCGGCGTCTGGAAGCCGCTCGTGAACCTGTTCCGCGCGGCGTGCATAGTGCTCGGCGCGATACCAGCGGTGCATGGCCGCCAGAACGCGATCCGAACCGGACTGCAGCGGCATGTGAAAATGCTGCGCCATCCGGCTGCTATCCGCAAAAACTCCAATCAACTCTTCGCTAACATCGATGGGCTCGATGGAACTCACGCGCAATCTCTCGATTTCCGTTTCGTCGAGCACGCGGCGCAGTAAGTCACGAAGATTCGTTCGCGGAGTGAGATCGCGGCCGTAGTTCCCGAGGTCGATACCGCTGAGCACTACCTCTCGCGCCCCGCCGTCCGCCAGTCTGCGGAGTTCCGCAATTGCGCGATACGGCGCCAGGCTCCGGCTGCGCCCGCGCACATGCGGAATCACGCAGTACGCGCATCGTTTGTCGCAGCCGTCCTGAATTTTCAGCACCGGGCGCGTGTGCCCCGATTCACCGCCCTTGACCGCTGCAGACAGGAATTCGCGCTGCTCCTGTATATCGCCGGTCAGGATTTTTGCCGCCCCTCGGTCGCGTGAAACGGGATCGGTCGGAACTGGATCCCTCGAAAATCGCTCGCTTCGAATCGCCGAGGCCGGCACAAATCCGGCCGCGTGACTGGATTGCGATACCGGCGCCATCTGAGCAATGAGGCGCGGAATTTCGGGCTTGTGCGAGTTCCCGACCACCCATGAGACTCCCGGCAGCACGGCAAGCTCGTCCGGCGACCGCTGGGCATAGCAGCCCGTCACGACGATTTGCGCGGACGGATTTTCCCGGTGAATGGTGTGAATGGCCTGGCGCGCTTGCAGGTCCGCCGCTGCCGTCACGGTACACGTGTTCACCACCACCACGTCAGCGGAATTTGCCTCCGAGGAAACCGCATAGCCGCGATCGCGCAATTGCCGCTCGATGGCAGCTGCGTCCGCTTGCGTGGCCCGGCATCCAAATTGTTCGATGAAAAAAGTTGCCATTGTCCGGCCGTGTTACACTTTTGTATTTCAGGTGACGCCGATCTCACACAATTCCGAGCAAGGAATTATAGCAGGGTAAGAACCGCCGTCGGCGCGCCCAATGATCGACGGCGCGGTATTCGCGTCCAGCGTGCGAAAGGCTTCGCCGATGTTCCAAAGTGAAATAGGCCTCGGAATTCGTGATTGTTCGCCTCGGCCGATTCAGGTATCTTCGCTAACGACGTTGGGCTAACGAAGCAAGGCTAACGGTAGACGGCTAGCAGCAGATGCAAATGGTTGACATTCACTGCCACATTCTTCCTGGTCTGGACGACGGCGCGGACACGCTGGAGACTTCGATTCAGATGGCCGAGATGGCCATCGCCGACGGAATTACCCACGTGGTCGGCACGCCACACGCGAATTCCCAGTATAAGTTTGACCCGGCATCGATTCGCGAGCGGCGCGACGAGATCCAGTCCGCGGTCGGCGACCGGTTGACGCTTGCGACAGGCTGCGATTTTCACTTGAGCTTCGAAAATTTGCAGGACCTGTTCAAGAATCCTCAGAAATATACAATCAACCAGAAAAACTACTTGCTCGTTGAATTCGCCGACTTTTCGATTCCGCCGTCCATGGACGACACCATGCATCAGCTGCAGCTCGCCGGATTGTCTCCCATCATCACGCATCCGGAGCGCAATGCGCTATTGCGCACCAAGCCCGAGCGCATGTATCGATGGCTGCACCAGGGCAGCTACGCACAGATCACTGCAATGTCTCTGCTAGGCCGTTTCGGAAGCGCCGCGCAGCAGCGAGCCGAACAGTGGCTGGACGAAGACCGCGTTCACTTTGTCGCCAGCGACGCGCATAACTTGAAGGGCCGTCCGCTACAGCTTCGCGCCGCGTACGACAAGGTCGCCGAGCGTCGCGGCGAGGAAGTAGCGCAGGCCCTTTTCCATGACAATCCCCTCGCCGCATTTGAAGGCCGCACCCTTCCCTACGAGCCGGAGCAGCCCGATCCGAACGCGAAGCCAATCCAGTACCGCAAGCGGAAGAGATTTATATTTTTCTAGGATTTAAGTGGCACAGGCTTCAGCCTGTGTGATTTTGAATTTCTGCATTCACGAGATAAGCGGCGCCGTAAAGGCCGTAAAGTAGGAAAACGAAGACAAAAGAACACACGCTGAAGCGTGTGCCACCTACCGCTTCTGCTCCATCATCGCCGCAATCGTTCCCATCAAATCGTACTTCGTTATGATTTCGAAGCGTCCATTGCCCATCTGAACGAAGACCGCAGGCTCTTCATGGCTCAGCAGGTACGTGAGGCGCTCGACCGGGGCTTCGCACGGTACCGTTGGAAGCGGTTCGCTCATCACCTCGCGGATTACCATTTTGCGCAGGTCTTTGCCTTGCAAAGCGAGATTCAGGATCTGGTCCTCGTAAATTGCTCCGATTGGCTGTTTCCCCTCGAACACGGGCAGTTGTGAAATGTCCTGCGTCTGCATCAAGTGCAGTGCGTGGAATACAGTCTGATCCGGCCCGGCGACGATGAGTTCCCGCACTTTGCCGGCCTTGCGCTTTGCGTTGACGACGTCCTCGGCGCTTAGTGGCACTTCCGAATCCGTGTAGCCGCGTTCGCGCATCCATTCGTCGCTATACACTTTGCTCAGATAGCGCATTCCCGTGTCCGGCAGGAACGCGACGACGAACGACCCTTTCGGCAGCGTTTTCGCCACTCGCAGCGCGCCAGATAGGCACCCGCCGCCGGAGCCGCCGGTGAAAATCCCCTCCTGCTTCACCAGGCGCCTTGCCCATACGAAACATTCCTGGTCGTTGACCTGCACCACATCGTCGAGAACCTTGAAATTCATCGTCGCGGGGAAAATATCTTCTCCGATGCCCTCGACTACATACGTTTTCGCCTTGCCAACTTTTCCAGTTTTCGCATATTCGTAATACAGCGATCCGATGGGATCGACACCGATAATTTGCACGTTGGGATTTTTTTCCTTCAGGTAGCGCCCCACTCCGCTGATCGTTCCGCCGGTGCCCATGCCGCAGACGAAGTGCGTGATTTTGCCTTCCGAGTCTTCCCAGATTTCAGGGCCGGTCGCCCGGTAATGCGCTTCCGGGTTCATCGGGTTTTCATATTGATTCGGGTAAAACGAATTCGGAATTTCGCTGGCGAGTTTCTTGGCCACCGAATAATAGCTACGCGGGTCGTCCGGTTCGACCGCCGTCGGACACACGATGACTTCGGCGCCCAGCGCCTTCAGCAGGTCCACTTTCTCTTTCGATTGCTTGTCCGTGATCGTGAACACCAGCTTGTACCCGCGCACCGCGCCCACCAGCGCGAGCCCGATCCCTGTGTTTCCAGAAGTTCCCTCGATAATCGTGCCCCCAGGCTTCAGCAGGCCCTTGCTTTCGGCATCGTTGATCATCGAAACTCCGATGCGGTCTTTGACCGAGCCGCCCGGATTCATGTAGTCGGCTTTGATGTACACCTCGGCATCGAAGCCCGAGGTTAGCCGGTTCAGCCGCACCAGTGGCGTGTGTCCAATCGCATCCAGAATATTGTTGCAGCGCACGCGGAATCCTTTCCCGCGGATGCGTTTTATGGCGCAATCCGCGGAAACCTTTAACACAGAGGACGCAGAGAACACAGACGTCCGCAGAGAATATCCGAACACTTCGCTGTCGCGCTCATCTGTGAATTCCGGGCCTTAAAGTCCAAGCTTAAGGTGTCTTGCAGCGCAAAGTCCAGTTTCGCGGCTCGCCGATGTTCGTGGCAAAATACGTCGCCCTACAAGAGGAATGACCATGGCATTGAAACGAACGAATATTTCCAGCGGAACGGTTTGGGAACCAATTATCGGCTATTCGCGCGCGGTACGCGTGGGCGATACGATCCACGTTTCAGGTACGACGGCGACCGGAGCGGATGGCAAGTTGGTGGGCGCCGGAGATGTCTATGCGCAGACGGTGCAGACGTTGCGCAATATCGAATCCGCACTGCACAAGGCCGGAGCCACTCTTGAACACGTTGTTCGCACGCGCATCTATGTCGCGAACATCGCCGAATGGGAAAAGATCGGGCGCGCGCACGGGGAATTTTTCGCCAAAATTCGTCCCGCGACAGCGATGGTGCAGGTTGGTGGAATGGTGTCGCCGGAGATGCTGGTTGAAATCGAAGCGGAGGCGATTGTAATGTCTCATTCGCGTAAGAAACTCGGCGTTGCAAAGGCTAAACGCCGCAAGAAGAAATGAACTGAACGCAGGCGATTTCAGTTGGACAGGCTTCAGCCTGTCTTCTTTTGACTTCCTCCAACTCAATGAAAGTCAAAAGCTGACAAGCTGAAGCCTGTCCTACCTACCCCTAATACCGCACGCGTACGCGGTACTTCAGGACCGAATTGCCGTCCTTGGCCACCGGCACCTCGAATTGCGCGGCGAATGCCGCCGTCTTTGTGAACTTATACGTTGAACTGACCATCTCCCAGTCTCCGCCAACCGGTTCGTTTACTTCGACGGTGATAGGAGTTTCCTTGTGGTTCCGCAGGGTGATTTCATATTCAAATTCATACAGACGGTCGGAGAGTTTCTTGTAATCCGTCTGTTTGCGCTCGGCCATGATATCAAAGGCGTTGCCAATGTGCAGGCTGATCTCTTCATCCTTTGGGGTGTGATCGATGTGATCTTCGCCGACAAATAGCGAACCGCCGCGCGAATCGGCTTGATACACGCGGACCGTGCCGGAAGGCAGAGGCATCCCCAGCCCGAGTTTATCTTCATTCTTGAATTTGTAGAAGACCTGCACGGGGTCTTTCACCGGTGCGCCGGGCTGCGCAGCGGTGCGGTAGTAGTAGGGCTGCCCGTTCACCACATACACTTTTTGCAGCGGAAAACGAGAAGCGCTGAGCAAACTGATCTGTTTCGATTCCTGGTCGGAAACGGAAGTGCGCCGGTTCAGCGAATAGAGGTGATATTCGGAGAACGATTCCTGCTGAAAGGGAGCGGGAGCGGCCGCCGCCTTCGACATGGCGCGAAAGGCGCTGACCTCATCCATTGCATTTTGAGCCACGACGCGATGAATATCGCCCGCAACCAGTTGTAATTGCGCATTTTTGTAGGCCGTGCCGCTATGGTTCACCAGAGTGACCCAGCCGTCGAGATCTCCGCTGGCCTCGTCTTTCGCGACGTTCAACACGTAGTCCGCGCTCCAGGAAAGATTCGAAGTCAGATACGACGCTTCCACTCGATGGCGCCGCGCGCCGGAATTTCCCAGCGTCCATAGCAGCGTGGGCCGCTCGAACAAATTGTCCGGCAACTCGGGAAACCGAATGCTCTCGTAGGAAACGCCGGTGACAATTTCGTTGCCAATTTTCCACACGGGCGCGCCGTTCAAGGAAAGAAGCGTTGCCTTCACTTCCTCATATTCGGTTGTGCCGCTGGATAATTTCGGCCGCACCAGGGTGACCTCGCGTCCAACGAATTTTTGCAGTAATTTATTCGGATCGAGCAGGTCATATTCATAATTCTGCTCGACGACGCTCAGCTTGGATGGTTCGGTGAGCGAACGAAAGTGCACGGTCGCGGGATTGATCGAGGCGGCGATATCCATGAAACGCAACTTTATCTCCCCGGCTGGCAGCGTCAGCCGCCGCACGTCGCGCACAAGGGAAAGATTCGAGTTATACACGGTCAGTGCGAGATCGCTTTGATCGGCAAGCGTGGTTGTAATCGAGCCGTCGGCGGCCTGCGCGGGGACCTCAGGAGCGGATTGCGCCGACGCTGAACGATAAAAGAATGACAACGTAAGAAGAATCACAGTAAATCCGGCAGCACAACAAAATCGCAGCGGTGTGGCGTTCTTCATGGCGGGCTCCAGTTGGGAATCTGATTTCTTCCTTCACTGGTTAGAACGAGGCACCCCGGATTTCTTGCACGAAAACCCGCCTATTGCGTCCGCCACGTCTTGCCGCCGTCTTGCGTGGCATAACGGCGTTGATCGCCGGCCGTGATCGTGGCTGTGTCCGCCTTCCGCACCGTGATACCGGTCCAGTCGGGAAATTTCCCTGGGGCGCTCGCGGCAGAGGGCGGGGGAGCAATCGTTTCCCAGCGTTGTCCGTCCGTGGTCCGGGCGATCGCGCCATTGCGGCCCACAAGCCAGCAAGCTGTCTCCGATGCGGCCGATCCCGCGAGCCAGTCTTCTTGCGACGGGCTTTCCTGCGAGATCCACGTGGCACCGCCATCGCTAGAGCGTTGGATGTTTCCCCTGCTTCCCGCCCGCCAAAGAAGCGTTCCTGAGGGTGCCTTTACGACGATGGCGCCGCCGGGCGCGCCAGCCGCCTTTGCTAGCGCCCCATAAGCTCTGGCTCTCATCGGCTGGCCGTTAGCCGGTTGGACTGCCATCAGCTCATTGGACGCACTCTGAGGCGCAGCACTGTCAACTGGTTTGCCCTGCGCCGTTGAAATCGAAGGCGTTTCCTCCGGAACTGTGGCGGTTTGCGCGGTCGAACTCGCAGTCCCCGCGGCTTCGCGCGCTCCGCTGGCGATCCGAGCTTGCGCCTGCGGAGCGGGAGGCGGGGCCGGAGCGGGAACTACATCCAATTCGCTTCGATTCTGCTTTTCGTCTCGAAGCGCATTTTGGGCTCGTCCGGCGTTCGGACTGAGTTCGGCAACGGCGTTGCCGTTCTTCGCTCCATCCTTGTCCGATGGGGGCGCTGCGGGAGTCGCGGGCGGGTTTTTTAAAATAGACTGATCGCTCGTAGAAGGTGCCGCCGGAGCTGCGACCGCTGCCTCTTTCTTCTTCGGCCCCGCCGAGGAAAACCGATCCAGGCTTCGCAACTCTGCTGGCGGTAGTGCTTCATTTCTAGGGGCCTGGGCAATAAGCGTTCCAGACGAGTCCGGATTCTTCGCGCGCCAAGGCGGTCGGATGGCAAACCACATCGCCAGCGCTGCTGCCACTCCCAGCGCCGGAGCCAGCCAGCGAACGCGCCAATCCCAGGTGCTCGGCCGAATCGGTTTAATCTTTCGCGAGGGCACAGCCTGCACAGTCCGCGTGCCGGAACCAACCGATTCACCGAGGCGCGCGATTTCGCTTTCAGCCAGAGGCGCTTCCGCCGATGCCGAAAGCACCGCCAGTATCTTCCGGCAGCGCGAGCATCTGGCGAAGTGACCTTCCCACAGCGTGCCTTCGGCCGGATCGAGTGCGTGTTCCTGGTACGCCGCAAGGATCTCCGCATCGGGACATTCCCTGGTGTCATCCGACGAGAGCCTGTCCAGCGCCTTACCCATTCGTTGCGCGAGCGCCTCTTCGCGCAACCGGTCGGTCAATTTGTTTTTATCCTGTGAGTCCATTGCCACTCTTCCTTCATTAGAACGGTCCGCGCGGCAAATCTTGCATCGTTTCCGTCCAGAACCGAATCACACGGAAAGCTATTTCTCTGGGGCGTCCGTCTCGGTCGGGCCGGTCGAAAGCGCCCGCGACAAATCGAACGGCCACTCCTCAAGCGCGTATTCGAACGCTAAGGCAGCCTGTGCAGCGTCCAGGCCCGGCTCCGCCGGGCAAGCGTCCCGCGCCGGCGTGCTCGCGAGCATCCTCTGCATCACAGTCTCGCGCAGGGAGCGCCGGATGCGCTCGAGTTGTCGCGAAACTGTCGATTCATGCTCGCGTAACATACGACCGATTTCCGCCAGCGTGAGCTTGTCCAAGTAATAGCAGGCCAGAATCAAGCGCTCGCGAGGAGATAGCTCCGCCAGAGCCACCGTCAGCGATCGATCGAGCCGCGCCAGGTACTTCGCGCGATTCGGATCGGCGAGCGTGGGTTTGGCGCGCGCGGCGATTTCGTGTGGCATATCGCCTTCACGCTCGTCTTCCAGTGAAGTCGTCCTCCCACTGGCGCGAAGCAAGTCCACGCAGCGCTGGGCCAATACTGCGCGAAGCCACGTGGACAACTTGCTGCGCCCGTGGAAATATGTGAACAGTGATTTACGCCGACCGTCAGAAGCGGAACGGATGCCATAGAGGTCCGCATAGAGCGAATCCGCCAATTCTTCCGCCCGCGCGTCATCGTTTGAGCCGGACACTCGCAGAATTGCACGCGAAGCATTGCGCAGTTCCTGCCGGAAGCTCCCGATGAAGAATTCCCATGCGGTTTCAATCCCTTCGTTGCAGGCGGCCGCCAGCGCCAGATCTTCCAGATGTAGGGATTTCAGATATGACTCAATTTCGAGAGGAGTCGCATGCGAATTGTGAAAGCGCTTCTCCGCGCTGCGATAAAGGCTCTCCGCGAATGCATCGAGCGACAGTTCCCACCGCGAGCTTTTGGCTTCCGTGTGCAACACCGAAATTACTTGTGCGTATTGGGTCGCGAAAGCGCGGCGGGATTCGAGAATCGAGTCTTGGGCCATCGGAAAAATCGGGTCTCAGAGCATTCCATTCATCATAGCCTTACCAGGACTACCAATGCGTGAGATGGACTAAAAACGGTACCTTTTGGTCACCCTAATTTAGACGCGCCCGGTGTAGAATACGGCCTCATAGAATCGTCGCCGGGCAGACCAGAGATTCCCACGCTTCTGCGTCTCTTGTGATGGAGAAAAACATCGCACGCGATGCTTCGTGCGGCGCGTCGTGGGAAGGAACAGGAGAAATCATGAAGACACGACACGGTAGCCGCAGTGGCTTCTCTCTAATTGAGCTGTTGATCGTCGTGACGATCATCTTGATTATTGCGGCGATCGCGATACCCAACTTGATGCACTCGAAAATGACGGCAAATGAAGCTGCCGCTGTGGAGTCGCTTCGCACATTAAACTCCACAGCGGTCATGTACTCGATGACATATGGCGGGTTTCCGCACACAATTTCGGATCTCGGCCCGAACGCGGGGAGTCCAAATCCAACGTCCGCGTCGGCCGACCTGATCGATTCGGTCATGGCTTCGGGAGTCAAGAGCGGATATAAATTCACGTTTTTCCCTGCGGCAACCGATCCCGCCGGAAACGTACTGGGTTATTCGATCACGGCCGTCCCAGTGATTCCCGGCACCACGGGCCAGCGAGCTTTCTATACAGATCAGAGCGGTACAATCCGTGCCACCGCCAGTGGAACAGCGAATTCTGCCAGTACTCCAATCAGCTAGGCGGATTCGACCTTCGATGAACTGACGGCGGGCGTCCCGTCTGGCTGTTGGCAATTGCCTCCTTCGACGCCCGCCTCTCCCGCAGTCAGAAAATGTCGCCGCCCGGATAAGAAAGCGACGCAAATTGTCAGTTTTCTCGCCAAACTCGCCGAAGTATCGTGTCTCCTTTTTGTCCATCACCCGCGATCCTGCCCCTAAGCCGCCTATTGACACATATCTACAAATAAAGAAACAACCCGAGCCTGGACCGGAGGGTGTGGGTCAAGGATTGCCTATATCAGGGGTAGCTCAGCGAACTGAGCGAGAGTTTAATCTATAGTTTTTCGGAGGAAACATGAAGAAGCAACAGAAGGGTTTCTCACTGATCGAGTTGTTGATCGTGGTCGCAATCATTCTGATCATCGCGGCAATCGCTATTCCGAACCTGCTGCGTTCCAAGATGGCAGCTAACGAAGCATCCGCGGTCGGGTCACTTCGCACAATCAATACCTCTTCGGTGGCGTACTCCACGACCTACGGCAATTATCCCCCGGCGCTAGCGAATTTGGGCCCGGCCAGCGGCGGCACCGCCACTTCGGCGACTGCGGACTTGATTGACTCGGTTCTCTCCAC
>JBEKCU010000127.1:0-11976 GCA_050014735.1 Candidatus Acidiferrales bacterium
CATTCGGCGTCTGGGGCGGGACATTCGCGAACGGGGCAGATCGGTTGAATCGGTGGTGCAACAGTACTTGGCTACCGTCCGGCCCATGCACATGGAATTTATCGAGCCATCCAAGCGCTACGCCGATGTTATCATCCCCGAGGGCGGGCATAACGAGGTTGGTATCGATCTTGTGATCCAAAAGATTCGCTCCCTGGTTGGGGTTGATCTGCCCTCAAAGCAAGGAATGCAATAATCCCGTGTTTTCAGGGAACGTCAATTATTGCCGCGCTTGACATGCGGGTTGACAAGATGGCTGTATATGTACGGAAATCTAGCAGCAATCGGCGATTTGATCGCGGAATCAGAGTAGACTCAATTCATACTCGGCGTTATTCTGACGGAGACCTGCGACGAGATATTTCCCCCACTGGAGGACCTGCGTATGGTTGGTTACCGTGGTTTTGACACTCCCGGCAATGCGGGCGGTAGCGCAAACACAAGCCAATACTGCTGACCTGTACGGACAGGTGATAGATGAAGACGGTCAGCCCCTCCAACGAGTCGAGATCACTCTTCATTACGGCCCTGGCAGTTCCCAAACGGTCTATTCCGATGCGGCCGGACATTTTGAAGTTTCGGGATTGATTCCTAATCAAGTCGTTGTGTCGTTCTCTAAACCCGGATTTTTTCGGATCGACAACCGGGCACTGGAGGTATCTCCAGGAAATAATGATGTTTCATTCACTCTCAATCATGAAACCGAGCTTCAAGAAAAACTGGAGGTTGAGTCTTCTCCGGTTCAAATCGATCCTGACACTACCAGTCATCAGAAATCTCTTGTTCAACATGAGATTCTAAATGTGCCGACTCCTGCGAGCCACGATCTCCAGCAAAGCTTGAGGGCAATTCCACAGGTGTTGGCTGATTCAAGCGGCACGCTTCACGTTGCGGGGGCTCGTCAAGGACAAACGGAAATCTTATTGGATGGATTCGAGGTCAACGATCCAGGAACGGGAAGCTTCAATTCGAGTGTTACGGTCGATGCGGTGAGGGAGGTATCCGTTGAGACGGGTGGATTCGGTGCCCAATATTCACATGCCGGAGGCGGAATTGTCTCCATCGACACTCAGTCGGGCGACGACAAGCTGCGCTTCGGCATTACAAATTTTCTTCCCGATATAAACTTTCAGCAGGGGACGCACTTTGGAAATTGGTATCCGCGCATTCTTTTTTCGGGGCCTCTGAAAAAAGGAAAGGTATGGTTCTCGGAAGCGCTGACCGTGCAACATACGTTTCGGCTCGTGAATGAGCTGCCGAATGGGCAGAACACGGATTCGCAGTGGGTCGGGAGCAATCTGATCCGGTTGCAAGTGAATCTGACGCCGAAAAATATTCTCCAAGGGAGCTTTCTCTATAATCAATTGAGCGACCCCCGCCTTGGGTTAGGCCCCTTTACGCCTTTGTCGACGACCACCAACACCCAGTCGAGACGGTATTTTGAATCGGTGAAGGATCAAATCTGGTTTGGCCGGACTTTATTTGACGTGGGAGCGGCCTTGGACACGGGCCATACCAACAGCAATCCGCTGGGGACGAGCCCGTATATAGTGACTCCATCGACTGCCTCGGGGAGTTACTTTCAGGCGCTTTCACAAGACTCGCGGCGACTTCAATTCATCGTTGACATCACGACGGGATCGCTCGATTGGTTCGGGAAGCATACTCTGTCGGCCGGATGGAATGCAGCGGGGCTCGAATTTTCACAGCAGGCGTCACGCACTCAAATCCAATTTTATCGGGAGTGCGCGGTTGGCGCGCTAACGGGCTGCCTGGGGACGCTCTCGGAAATGGCCACGTTCAGCGGGCCTTCGGCCCCTCATTTGGCGAATACTCAAGTTGGCGGATATGCGCAGGATCTTTGGCGACCGTTCAAGCCTGTCGTGTTTTCCTTCGGTCTGCGGACGGATTGGGACCGATTAGTCCATCAGCACATTGTTGAGCCTCGCCTCGCGATGAACTGGGTGCCGGCCGAAGACGGGCGTATGAAGTTCACTCTGGCTTGGGGGGAGCATTACCAGCCTATTTACCTTGCCTCGCTGGCGCCGGGCTTCGATCAGCAACGCACCGACACTTTCTTTGACGCCAGTGGATCGATTCCTCTCGGGCCGCCACGAGTAACTACGTTCGTGACACCTCTGAATGGCCTGATTCAGCCGCGCTCCTACAACACTACGGCGGAATGGGACGAACGATTTTTTGCCAGCACTTACATTGGGATGGCCTTCTTGCTACGGGAGTCTCGGGACGGCCTCGCGTGGCAGACACAGCCTTCCGGAACGCTACTGCTGCAAAACGGTCGCAACGATCGTTACATCGCGGGCGAGGCATGGATTCGACATACCTTTGGCGATAAAGCGCAGATCGCCGTCGACTATGCGCGATCTCGTGCCAGTTCGAACGAAGTGCTCGACCCAACTTTGGCCTCGCTCATTCTGTCCCCGCAGCAAGGCGGGCCGCTGCTTTGGGACGCGCCGAACCGGATCGTTTCGTCAGGTTGGACTCCAATTCCGCTTTGGGGACTTTTGCTCAGCGGATTTGGGGAATACCACACCGGCTATCCATTTTCCGTCGTGAATGAGGAGCAGCAGCTAGCGGACCCTGCGAACAGCCACCGGTTCTCGGACTACTTCAGCCTGAATCTTGGGCTCGAAAAGCGTTTCCCCTTCAAAGGACACGAATGGGCTGTGCGAATCAGTGGAGTCAACGTCACGCGGCACAACAATCCCGATACCGTTGTGAACGATGTGGATGCGCCAAATTACTTGACGTATGCCGGCGGGCAGCACCGCGCGTTTACCGTTCGATTGCGGCTGGTGACGCAGCACTAGTGTGTGGATGCGTGACCGGTGACTAGAGATGAGTGACCGGTGACTAGAGATGAGTGACCGGTGATTCGTGGCTCGTGTTCGATGGTTTCACGAATCACCAGTCACTAGTCACCAGTTGCACTCTCACGTTGGCATCTTCAGGAAGAAATAGAGTCCCAGGAAACCGAAAACCGTGTCGGGAGCCCATGCCGCCATCAGCGGTGGTAATTGGCCGACGGAGCCCATCGCTTCAGTCAGAGCGGACGCGGCCCAGTAAACGATTGCGATTCCCACGCCCAGGGCTAAGCCGCCAACTGCTCCTCGGGATCCCACCAAAATCGAAAAGGGAATTGCGAGCAAAATGATGATTGGGGCGACCAACGGGAAAGAGATTTTCTTCTGCAATTGCACCGAAAGCCGCGCGACATCGAAGCCGGCCTGGCTTAAATCGCTGATGTAGCGCTCCAATTCCCACCAGGTCATTTGATACGACTGGCGCACTTCGCGATTGAAATAGGACGGAGGCTCGTCAAGTTCCTTCAATCCGTTAGCAATGAACGGTGTGTATCGGACCACTTGACCGTGATCGAATTCGCGCACCCACCCGGATTCGAGTATCCAGAGTTTCTCCTGTTTGTCCCAATGAGCGCGGGCCGCATAAATCCGGCGGTGAATTTCAAAGGTGGCAGGGTCGAGCTCGAAGACGTTTAATCCACCGAATAATTCACGGTCCGGGTCGAAAAGCTCATAGTTGTAGACCTTGGAGTTCTCGCCGAAGATCCATTGTCTATTCGGCTGGTAATAAGTTTGCGCGGGCCGGCCCTTGATTTGATTGCGCAGCGCATCCTGCCGCTGATTTGCGAAGGGAAGATACGTATCGTCAAGCGCCACCAGACCGACCGCCAGAAACAATCCAGCCAGCAGCAGCGGAAAGGAAATGCGATACAGGCTGATTCCTCCGGCTTTGAAGGCAACAAGTTCGTTATTTTTTGTCATCAAGCCGAGCGTGACCAGCACGGCGACCAGGGCGGCCAAAGGCGCAAGCTGGTAGAACAGGTAGCTCGCCAAGTAGATAAAATAGTTGATGACGTCGAGCAGTCCGGTTCGATGCTGCGCGATGTCGTCGAGCAGCTCAAAAAATGTGAAAACTTCGAAGAGCAGAATAAATCCGACGGTCAGAACGACAAAGTAGTAGAAAAAGTTGCGCAATAGGTACATGTCCAGCAATTGAGGAATTCCGCCGCGCCTTTTGCTCCTTGAGAATATTCTTGAGTAGGACATAGGACCATTTCCCGCAGCAGGGACGCTTGGATTTTTAGCCTTGAACAGTTTCAAGGCGCGCCACCTTGCGAGCCATGCTAATACTGCGTCGGACCGGCCGCTGCCGGGCATCCGTTCCAGCCGAGGGAGAAGAAATAATCCAAGCGCAGCGGTGACGACATTCGCGGACCAAATACCCAGCCAAACGGGGATTACGCCCTGCCGCGCAAAGCCCGCGCCGATCGTGAACATCAGGTAGTAGCCGGTGATGAGCAGCAAGGTGATCAGAAATCCCGCGGCTCGACCGCCGCGGCGTGGCCGAGCGCCGATGGGCATCGCTAAAAGCGCAAACGAAATACACGCAAAAGGAAATGAAAGACGCCGCTGAATTTCCACTTCAGCGTCGCGCTGCGTGCCGCTCTCGCGCAGCAGCGCGGTCATGGTCCTGCCGGGGATGCCCGGCTCGGACACCCGATCCGCTTCACCGCCTTTGATTTCGACCGGCAAGTCGCGCTCTCCGAACGCGGAGAGGGAATAGTGGCCAGGATCGCTAGGTGAGAACTCGTGAACACTGCCGTTGCGTAAATGCAACTCCAGCTTGCCCTCCTTCCGGTCGGCAATTACAATTGCCTCCTCGGCTAAGGTCAATTGGGACTCGTTCTTATTGTCGGTCCCGGCCAAGAAGACCCCCTTCCAACGAGTGGCGGCGGAGTCTATATCATTCACGTAAAGGACCATCTGCGGGAATCGCTCGTCGAACACCCGAGGGGTGACTTGATAGGAAGCTTGCCCGGCGCGCAATTGGTCCTCGATTGACCGGAAAGTTCGCACCGAAAGGGGGCCGAGCCAAAGTGTCATGAGAAATGTCAGCAGAGTGGCGCCGAAAGCAACAGCTCCGACCGGCATTAAGAGACGGCGGCGTCCCATGCCGAGTGCGCTCATCGCGATGATCTCGCTATCGGCCGATAGCCGCCCGAGCGCGATGAGCACGCCGACAAGCACGCCGATGGGCAGCGTGAAACTAAGAATTCCGGGAAACGTACAAATGAAAAGAAGTCCGATGGTGGACCAGGATCCCGGATGGCGCACCACAAGATCCATCAGTTGCACCAGCCGGGGAACAAAAAATACAAACGTGAAGATCCCTAGTCCCAACAGCGCGTGGGAAAAGACTTGCCGGCAGATGTATCGGTCAATTAAACGCATTTCAAGCAGGCGACATTCTAACACGCTCGCGGATTGCGATACTGAATCGCGCGTGTTTGGCGACCATTCTAATTTAAAGATTCCCGGGTTCGGAAAGATGGGAGCGGCTGCCCGATGAACCGCGTCCATCTGATGATGCTCTGGCATATGCACCAGCCGCAGTATCGCGATCCCTCGACGGGCCGGTACGTTTTGCCCTGGACGCGTCTTCATGCGCTCAAGGATTATTGGGGCATGGTCCGTGTGATTGAGGAATTTCCCCGGGTGCATGCAACGTTTAACGTGGTCCCGTCGCTCGGAGCGCAGCTCGAGGAATACGCCAGCGGAAAGTTCGACGAACCGTGGTGTGCCACGGCGTTTCGGCCCGCGGCAAACCTGACCTACGAAGATAAATGTGAAATCCTGCTGCGCGCGTTCCAGCTCAATTACGATCATCTGCTAGCGCGATGGCCCCGGTACATCGAGCTTCACCAGTGGGCAAGCGGGCAGGGGACCGATCGCGCGATCCAAAACTTCGGAGAACGCGATTGGCGCGATCTCCAGCTTTTGTCGCAACTCGCATGGATGGATGAAGAATATCTGGCTGCCGATCCCGTGGTTTCACGACTCGCGCGGAAGGGAGTCGATTTTACCGAGCAGGACAAGCAACTGCTTTACGATAAGCAGATCGAACTGCTAGGACGCGTTTTGCCTGAGTACCGCAAGGCGGCGGCCACTGGGCAAATTGAAATCTCGGCGACGCCGTTCTACCACCCAATTCTTCCTTTACTCTGCGACACGGACATTGCCCGAATTTCGAATTTTGGAACTCCGTTGCCCGCGCCTGCGTTCCGCCACCCGGAAGATGCCAAGGAACAGCTGTTAAGGGCGCGCAAATACCATGAACGGGTGTTTGGGCAGGCCCCTGACGGGCTATGGCCGTCGGAGGGTTCGGTGTCCGAGCAGGCCTTGGCCATCGCTGCGGATCTAGGATTCAAATGGTTCGCCACGGATGAAGGTGTGCTTGGACACACGCTCGGCGCGGGCTTCGGACGCGACGCCGCGGGAGTGCCGTCCAACGCGGACAAGCTGTATTCGCCGCTGCGAGTCATGGTAGGCGGCAAGGAGATGGTTGGTTTCTTCCGCGATCACTATTTATCGGATTTGGTCGGTTTCGTTTACAGCCGGATGGACGCGGTCACCGCCGCCGAAGATCTCTATCAGCGAATCCGCGCGATCGGGGAACGCGTTCATGTCGGGCGGCCTCTGACCGTTTCCTTGATTCTTGACGGAGAAAATGCGTGGGAATATTTCCCGGGCAACGGACGCGAATTTCTGCGGCAGTTCTATCGCCGGATCGACAACGATCCCGATATTCAAGCGCTGACCGCAAGCGAAGCCGCAGCGTCCGCCGGAGATATTCCGCGGAACAATGGGATTTTTCCGGCGTCTTGGATCAACGCCAATTTCGACGTGTGGATCGGCTCGGGGGAAGACGTTCTTGCATGGGACCACCTTTACCGGGCGCGCAGTTTTTATGAACAGCAGGCAAGCAATGCAGCCAAGGGATTTCCGCAGGCCCCGACGGCGAAGCAACTCGCGGCGTCCTACGAGGCTGTGCTGGCGGCGGAGGGCAGTGACTGGTGCTGGTGGTACGGCCCGGAGCACAGCTCGGCCAATGACGCGGAATTCGATGCGTTCTACCGGAAACTGCTCACGGAAGTGTACGTTTCATTGGGTGCGGAGGCGCCGGATATTCTGGCGGAGCCCATCAAGCGCCAGCCGGAGCGCGCTCTAATTTTGCCGCCGTCAGCCTATTTAAGTGTAAAGGTCGATGGTCGCGAATCGACGTACTTTGAATGGATGGGTGCCGGGCTTTATTCCGCGGACCGCCGAAGCAGCGCCATGCATGGCCGGTTAATGCTGCTGCACGAAATTCGATACGGATTTGATGAAAAGCATTTCAACATACGTGTGGACGTGTTTGCCGACGCGCTGAACGAACTGCGCGACGCCGAATTCAGAATCACGTTACGGGCCGCGCAGGAACTTCGCGTCGTTGTGCGTTTGGAGGAAGGGCGCGTGAGCGGCTATCTGCTCGAGTCGAAAGACCTGTGCGTCCTTGGGCCCGATGAGATGGTGAAGGTTGCGTTCGATCGCATTCTTGAAGTGTCCGTTGCGAGAGAAATGATTCAACTCGGAGATCGAAAGTCGATTTCCCTTGGCGTCGCTTTGTGGGAGGGCGGCTTGCCTGTGGACCTGCTGCCTACCGAAGGCATGCTGGAAATCCAACTGGGCGATGAGAATTTTGGGTGGGTGGTGAAGTAGGTTCCGCGGGGGGAAAGATTTAACACGGAGAGCACAGAGGGCACAGAGGGCACAGAGGGGCACAAAGTCGCACAGAAGAATTCTTTCATTTGTGCCTGTGTCTACTGTTTTCCGCTGTTTCTCCGTGACCTCTGTGTTTCTGTGCCCTCTGCGTTGAAATCTTTTTAGTTGCCCGCGAGCGACTGCCTTCTGCGTAAGCGATGGCTGAAAATCAGCGCTGTTGGTGGATTACAGCCATCTCGATTTGCTTCGCCGTCCTTGCGTCGTGATCAGTCCTGCGCAACTCGCTAAAACTAAAGCGGTTATTTGAGAATAGGCCGATATCAACTTTGGCATAGCTATTGCACATTACGCAGCGTCTGATTGAATAGGAACTGCGGCACGGCGAGCACGGCCGCGGGTTAGTTAGGAGGCCTCGAAATGAGATACTTAAAGTACGCAGTTTTAGTTGGGCTTTTTATGGTTGCGGCTGGGGCGGGCACTGCTAATGCACAGGTCCGAGTCGGCGTTGGCATAGGTGTAGGGCCAGGTTATGTTGGGCCGGCACCCGTTTGCCCATACGGATACTACGGATATTATCCGTACGCATGCGCCCCATACGGATACTACGGTCCTAGCTACTTTGCAGGTGGCGTCTTCATCGGTGCGGGTCCGTGGTTCCATGGCTACTATGGCGGTCGCGGATTTTATGGCCGAGGGCCAGCCTTTTACGGTCGCGGTGGATACGCACCCGGTCCCGGTTTCCGAGGCGGCGCGCCATTTCGCGGGGCCCCAGGATTCCATGGTGCTCCTCAGGTCCAGGGTGGGCGCGGGTTTAACGGTGGCGGGTTCCGCAGTTTTGGTGGCCCGCATAGCGGCGGTGGGTTCCACGGTGGCGGTGGATCGCACGGCGGCGCGCACCGGTAATCGCGACCATTTAGTTTTCGCTCGGCAGGCTACGGCTGGCAACGAAAGTTGCCAGCCGTTTTTTGTGACACGCCGCGCATTTTCGGCAGCCAGCGGGGGAAAGTCCTGTCCCAACCTGATGGACGTGTGTGTAAGGAATCGCGAGTGCGTCACCGCGAGGCAGGCTCTGAAGGAAGCGTGGGGCAAAAATACGGGCCGATGGACAAGAATTAGGTTAGAGATCGCCTGATGTACGATGAGACGCAATTGTTATCGCTCGACGCGGAGGTCAAAGCCGAAATGCCAGATTAGGTGGTGCCACACGTTCGGAATCGATGATATCTTGTGGCCTTCGCGGTTCGTGGTTTGGTTCCTCATGACACTGCTTCCAACTTCCCTGGTCGGATCGTACCCTCAGCCGGAGTGGCTGATCGACCGCCAGAAGCTCGGCCACCGGATGCCGCCGCGCGTGCGCGCTGCGGAATTGTGGCGAGTCGCGCCGGAATTCCTCGAACAGGCGCAAGATGACGCCACTTTGCTCGCCATCCGGCAGCAGGAACGCGCGGGGCTCGACATCCTTACCGACGGAGAAATGCGCCGGGAGAGCTACTCGAACCGTTTTGCCACCGCTCTCTCGGGAATCGATCTCGATAATCCTGGAAAGGTCATCAGCCGAACTGGGAACGCCATTCCCGTGCCGCGCGTCGTGGGCAAGATTCAGCGCAATAATCCAGTCGAGGTGCGCGATCTCAAGTTCCTGCGCGCGAATACGGACCGTACGATCAAGATCACCGTGCCCGGCCCGTTCACCATGTCGCAGCAAGCGCAGAACGATTTTTACTCGACCGAAGAAGAGATGGCCTTGGACTACGCGGCGGCCGTCAATGCCGAAATCAAAGACCTATTTGCGGCCGGGGCGGACATTGTCCAAATGGATGAACCCTGGATGGAAGCGCAGCCGGAAAAGGCGGGGCGTTTCGGTCTCGCGGTAATCCAGCGCGCGCTTGAAGGCGTCAACGGCACCACAGCCCTGCACATCTGCTTCGGATACGCAGCCATGGTCCCTGGACGGCCCTCGGCCTATTCATTTCTCGCGGAGCTCGCCGATTCACCCGTTCAACAGATTTCGATCGAAACCGCTCAGTCGGCGCTCGATTGTTCCGTGCTTTCGAAACTTCCGGGGAAGACAATCATTCTCGGCGTGATCGATCTCTCGAATAACCAGCCTGAAACCGCGGAAGTCGTGGCCGCGCGAATCCGGCGTGCGTTGCCGTACGTCAGTTCCGAACGTCTCGTCATTGCGACGGATTGCGGAATGAAATATTTGCCCGCAGATGTCGCCTACGAAAAAATGAAAGCGATGGTCGCGGGCGCCCAGATCGTCCGAAGGGAAGTGCAATCTGGCTTCGCTGGCAACTGATCGCCGCATCGGTGGCCCAATCCGTTGGGCATGAATTCTGCCGGAAGGAACCCCATCCTTGTCCGCGGGAGCGGACAAGGACGGGGCACCTAAAACCAGTCTTATAACTCCGAATGGACGGATGGGATTGGGATCATCCCTTTGCGCGGGTTCATTCAGAAAGAAAGGTCGAAAGGCCGGGCCAGCTGTCCGAACCCTTACTTATCTTCACTTGGATTAATCGGACAGGTGTATTACTTAGAGCGTAACAGATCAATTTGGCTTGGGAAAGTCGCTGCAAGTTTTCTATGGATCTCCCTTCACTTGAACTAAAAATCACCGCTCTTGAGAGGTCACTAGACTCTTGGCAGTCCTGGCTGTTTGTTGCTACGCTGCTCGTAGTAGTGGGACTGGTCCTTGAGTACTGGCACGAAGTCGGAGAGCTACTCAAAGCTCGCCCGGTAGAATGGAAGTCCGTCCAACAGATCATCGGGGCTGTTTTCGTTATCGCTGGTGTTGCAGGTGAACTCGGCGTTCAATACAGAGCGTCAGCGGTGGAGACGAAGCTCCGTAGTGCAAGTCATGGCGTTGAGTCGATATTGAAGACCTCGGCAGAAACAGCTAGGTCTACAGCGGCGGGTTTTCAGAGCCAGATTGCTGGCGCAGAGGCGCGTGCGGCTGAGGCACGAGCGATGGCGGCGGCGGAGCAGTTGGAACGAGCGAGGCTGGAAGCTATCGTCGCCCCAAGAAGTCTCAGTTTGGAGCAGCAACGTCTTATTAAAGCCGCCCTCCAACGATTCTCTCGCCACCCGGCGGTCGTCGTATCCTCGTACGGACTCGACAGTGAAGGTGCAGCCTTGGGAGCGCAGATTATTTCAGTTATCGGTGCCGCAACGGGGATTGCGCCTGTAGATCAAAGGGCGAGTTATCTCGTAACGGGCGGCTTTGTGTCGGGGATACAAATACGTGGTCCTAACTCAGAACGTGACTTCATGTCGGCCCTCGAAAGGGCGCTAACATCAATCGGAAGACTGAAGGAGGTACATATAAATGGACCTTCGTTCAGGCCGGGAGCAGCAATGGTTGGTCCGTCTGCCTTGGCAGGTCCTGCCGCTATCTCCGGTGTTGGCGTGACAGTTCCTGCAACTGTGCCTGACTCAGGCCCTGTCTCGATTCTGGTAGGAGTTAAGCCCCTGCCCGTTTTGTGACCGGTCTTGTGTCGCCCGCTCTTACTGCGTCGGTGTCTGCGAAAACCTAGTAGTCGAGACGTTCACACTGGGCGAATTCTGTGCGCCTCCGAGCACTGAAGCGGAAAAGATTGTGTTCAGCGGCCAAGTGGCGGCTCACGGATGCGCGAGTACATCCGTCACCATGTCAGCAGGACATAGCCCGGCAAGCCAGGGATGGCGCTGTATGTTGGGGGGCCTGTGCGGGCGCCTCCACCGCCGAAGCCAATACCCAAACCACTTGCTGTGTTGACGGCATAATTAACACCGAATGTTGGAATAGACATATTCGCAAGGAAGTACGCGAAGGGAGGGTTCCACGGCACGCCTCCAAAGGTCCCGTATGAAGACCCGCCGGGGTGGCTAATCATAGCGTTAGGGTTGGCGTTGCCGCCGGCAGAGGTCGGATACTCGTTGCAGTAGCCAGAACTGCCCAAACTGACGCAAGGGGTGCCGCCTTGGCCTCCGCTGGCAAATGTGGTCGCAAATTGGCTGTCTCCACCATTTCCACCATATCCACTATTCGCAATGCTCCCCGCTGCCCCGCCCGCGCCGACGATAACGTTGTACACAGCACCAGAGGTCACACTCACAACATCGCGCGTGTAAGCCCCCGCTCCACCTGAGCCCGCATCGACGTTGGCACTGCCACCGCCGCCGCCACCACCTCCCCACATCTCGACCATCACGTGGGTGATATTCGGAGGGACCGTGAAAGTCCCGCTAGAAGCCATCTCATAAATGCCTCAGCAGGATAATGAGGCAGCCGAGTTGGAGCATGCCGAGGAAATTGGCTTCGTGATATTCCCAGCGGCTGACAAGTCGGCGGAAATTGTGGAGCCAG
>JBEKCU010000128.1:0-11946 GCA_050014735.1 Candidatus Acidiferrales bacterium
AAAGCGCCCTACCAAATTACTGCCGCCGCCAGTGAAATTCGCCAAACGGTCTCTAGTTTCGATGGCGCCTGCGAGAACCAAGGAATCAGCAATAGGCCGGTGAAGCTCAAGACTGCCAGTAAAACTAGGAGGGCCACAATTCCCCAAAGGGGAAGAGTTCGACTTGATTTATCCACTAGGTATAAGGCCAAAGTCACAACAAAACTACCAATACCCAGAATTAAGCCGAGCATCTCTTTTGACATACTTGAGGTAGTATAATCCCGCACTCCTACCTTCAGCAGTGCCCGTTCTACTTCTTCGTCAAATAAAAATACCCCACCTTATTATGCGACGGCATCCCGCCCCACATGCATTTCGCCGAACCGAGAAATAATTTCCGAATCGGATTCTCCGAATACTGGATCGGATATTTGAACACCTTGCTGGTTTGCGGATCGAGGCATCCGAGCACATTCCTATAGTCAGACGAATACCAGATACTGTGATCCGGGCCGATGGCTCCCGCGCAGGAAAAGACCTGCGCGCCGCCAGGAAAATAGATTCCTTGAACGATTGCGTCTTGGGATCGAAACTGCCGATCTTCCCAGTCCGGAGATCGCCGAACTAGAAATTGCCTGCCCTATAGAAATCGAGGCTATGGGAGCACACTTGTGCCTCTCCCTATAGACTATTAAAACAGAGCCTCAGGAATCAGCCCAGGAAAGGCAATGTCTGTGCGGAAAAATTCGCGAGATTCGGGAATATGCCGGCGAAGTCCGTCGAAGGTACGCCGAACCACTTAGCTAGAGTCGCGCCGTACTGATCGATCGCGGTCGTGGGAATCCAGCGTCCGTTGCTGCCAACATCGCTGGGGCCTCCCGGAGTAAATACCGGCAACGTTCCATAAATGTCGCCACCGATCACGGCGCCGCCCATAATCATTTGCACACTGCCCCAGGCGTGATCGCTGCCGCCGTCCGAGGCTGGCTGGTAGGTACGGCTGAAATCCGACATCGTGAAGCTAGTAACTTGCTGCGCGAGGTTCAATTCGACTGTAGCGTTGTAGAAGGCGTTGAGCGCCGGGCTTAGCTGTGAGAATAAACTTTGCTGCGTGGCGATCTGATTGCTATGAGTATCGAAACCGCCGAGGGAGCAAAAGAAAACCTGCCGATTCAAGCCGAGCGCCGAACGCACCGAAAGGAGTTGGGCCACTTGCTTCAACTGACCGCCCAGGCTTGTCGCGGGAAAGACCGTAGCTAACGGTGTCGCGGCCGCTAACGCGGCAGAGAGTGTCTTGCTATCGGTCAGTGAGTTGCTGGTGATGTTGCTGGCGGACTGAATCAGCGAAACACCGGTATCGAATGTGAGCAATTGCTGCAATGCCTGCAGGCGCGCCGTGGAGGCTGCGGTGGTATTGAAGCCCGCAAGACCCGGAGTCGTGCCAGGAATGATGGCATACGGCTGGGTTTGCTGGCCGGTGCAGAATATCGCCGAGCCGGCTACGGAAGTGACCGGCGGAAACGCCGCACTCGGGTTCAGGCTGCCCAGGTTGTCGGCAATCCGCCCGGCCCAGCCGGTCTTGTAAAAGCCATCGAGCTCCAGAGATTGCCACTGCTGCTGTTGATCGGCATGCGAAAAAAGGTTGGCGGGCACGGGTAAGGCGTTGGCCTGATATTGGGCGCGCGTAACTGGCTGCGACAACGGTCCCACGTTGGCGAGGAACGCCAGGGTGCCGGAATTGAACAGTCCCTGCACTTCGGGAAGATTCGTATGCAAGCCGAACGCGGTTTGGCCATTTTGCGCGGTCTTCGACGCGATGGGCAAAAGATTGCTCTGTGCGAGAGCCAGGCCGCCATTCGCGACGGCGCCGCGGTTATTGAGGTAGTTGGCGTAACCGGCGGTGTCGTTGGGAATGAGCAGATTGTTGGCATCGTTCCCGCCGAACAGAAAAATGCACACCAGGGCCTGATAATTTACAGGCGCCTGCGCCAAGGCGTTGATCAGTCCGAAACGGCTGAAACTGGAGGCAACTCCCAGCGCTGCGGCGGTGCAGCACGACCTGCGTAAGAGCTCTCTGCGAGTAAACATGATGGAACTCCTTGAGGCGACCCTCGGTCCTACTGCTCGACCTGGTACTGCGACGACGAAAGCATCAGATAGATGGCTGTCTCGGCACGCAAAAGATTCTGTGTCGATCCAGCGGGAACGGCGTTCACCGCCGCAAGGATGCTGGCGCGTGCGTCGGCTGTCATCGAGTTGTGCAGCAATAGCGCATTCAGTGAGTCGAGCAACTGGCCCGCGCTGTCGGGATTCGCGGACAGATTCGCATACGTCGTGAAATCCACCGTGGTCCCCGTGCCAATCGAACCGTACACAAAGGAATTCACAAAATTTGCGCGCACGAGCGTGGTGGCCGTGGTCTCCAGGTCGAATTCCGGCCCGAGCAAAGTCGTGCCGGGGATGGTGTATTCCGGCGGGAAAAAATTGAAAACACTCGGCGCATCCATAACCGATTCGCTCATTCCCGCGGCATTGTTGGCTGGGGCCGCTCCGTCGGAAGCAGCGCCAAATGCACGCAAAATATTAGTGATATAGAGAACCGGTTCGCGGAGGTGACCGTCGCCGGGATTTGCAGTGGTGGGAGAGTCTCCACGGCGCGCTTCGGGATCGAGCAGAATCGCGGCGATGACGGCTTGCATGTCGCCACGCTGCCCGGAACCGAGGGTCACGCCTCCACCGCTGAATGTGCCGCTAGCGAAGACGTTGGCGACACGGGTGATGTAAGCGGGGCTGGGATTACTGGTCACCAGATGCTGGATCAGTTGCTTTGAAACAAATGGAGGCAGGCTGGGTTGCGCGAAAATATTGTCGAGCGCGCCGCTCAAATCCTTTTCAGCTGTCTGTCCGGCAGGAAGCGTCGTTGCGGTCCCATTGACGGGGAGCAGTATTTTTGCGGCCGTGTTGTGATTGCTCTCAAACGCAACCATGGATCCGATCCAGTTGGCAGGGTTGTGCATCTGGAGAGTGCTGCCTGTCATCGTTGGATATGTCCAGCCGGTGTATGCAAGAGCAAAAGCCTGCACATTCGCCTGGGTATACGCAGGAATAGGGTTCCCGCTGCTATCGAGTACGAGCGAGCCGTCCTGGTTGAGCTGGTTCAGGCCTAGCGTGAAAAGCTGCATCAGTTCGCGCGCATAGTTTTCATTGGCGTGCTGCGTCGATGTCGTGGGGTTGTCGTTATTCACCATGTCGAGATAACGCCCCATCGCCGGACTCAGGGTAACGTCATTCATGAGCGTGCGATAATTAACGAAGGCGTCCTTCAGCAGCAGACGCATGTAGGGCGCCATGCCCTGCGGAGGCACCGTAAAACCCGAGGTCACCCAGATCTCGCTCAAAGCAAAAGCGACTCGCTGCCGAAGCTGATCCGGATTACTCAAAGCATTGGTGTAAAAAACCTGCTGCGTCGGCAACAACGAAGTGACCGTCGAAGCCGGATCGGGATAGGTGGAACCCGTGGTGGCGAACTGGCTGCTCAGAAATTCCGCAAAGCCGATTTGCTGGACCTGCGTGACCAGGGCTGGCGTCGGTCCAAACGTAGATTGCTCGAGAAAACGCACCGTTGCAGCGACACTCTCAACTACCCCGGTGGTCACTTGTACGTTGGCCGACGTGGTCGAAGGGTTGGTGCCCGGAGCCGGATTCACAACTGTCACCGATACGTTGCCTGCTTGCGAGGCCGTCGCTGTGCCCGTCGCCGTTAGCTGAGTTCCCGATACAGAAGACGGCGTCAGCGCCGTGGCGCCAAACATTACCTGCGCGCCACTAACAAAATTGCTGCCATTCACTTGGATAGTGAACGCGCCCACGCCAATCTCTTGCGGACTCACGGACGAGACTACTGGAATTGGGTTTAGCAAAGTTAGCGTGCTCGTGCCTTGCACGCCCGGTGTGTTGACCAGCGCGGCTTGCACCGTCACGGAATTGGCCGAAGGAACGCTCGCCGGGGCAGTGTAAAGACCCGTAGTGCTGATCGTACCGAACGTTGTATTGCCTCCGGGGGTTCCGTTGACCGACCAGATGACGGCGGTGTCCGATGTCCCGGTTACAGCGGCTGTAAGTTGTAGCGACGAGTCGCCCGGTCGAACGCTAGCCGCCGCGGGGCTAAGTGTGACACCGGCCTGAGAAGTAGTTGTCGAGGAGGACGAGCCTGCGGTTCCCGTGCAACCAGCCAAAGTGCAAACAGCCAAAAGACAAATCGACCAGCTTAAGGCGCGATTTGACAAATGTTCCTCCGTTCCGACTAATCGTTGGCTGGGACCAACGCTCTGTAGGTCGGTTCAACCCACGACCGAACCGAAAGTTGCAAAATAATTTCGTGAAGGCTCCGATATTGGCGCGATCATAGTCTTTCTCTGCCCAATTACAAGGAAATTTCGACAGATGGCTAGGAGAGTCGATAGATGGCGTCGACCACCTGCAATTGGAAGTTGCGGCAATTTCATCACAATTCCTGACGGTCATCTGCTGTTTACATGGTTCCGGGTGAATCTGTAGTAGGCTATTGCCGCCATTATGACTGAGCCAGTTCAACAACTTGGCGATTTGGTGAGTCAAGCTCGATGGGAAGCAGCAATTGAATTACTCCGAGGGCAAAAGCCGGAGCAAGCGGCTGACGCCATCTTGGCCCTTCCATTCGAGCAACAGCGGCGCTTGTTTCGCCGCCTGCCTGCGGATCTGTCGGCTACCATGGTCGGACATTTCCCGTATTTTCACGCCTACGTACTGCTCTACTCGCTGAAAACTCCTGCGATCGCATCGATCATCGATGCCATGGCGCCTACGGAACGCGATGAATTCCTGGACGCGCTACCTGAGGAAACCTGGCAAAGCCTGATGAAAACGTTGGAGTCGGGGCGGCTGAGTACGGTGGCATCTGAACCAGCACTGACAGAGGTCGCGGAGCCGCCAACTCCGCCGGTACCGTCGGCGGAAATCCAGCCGATTATCGAAGCCCGGCGGATCGAGAAGTCGTATCACCAGCCCGAAGGAAGAGAAATTCAAGTGATCGCGCCGATCGACTTGTCGGTTGAACCGAACACGATTCTTGCTCTTCTCGGCCCCTCAGGTTCGGGCAAATCCACGATTTTGCGCATGCTGTCTGGACTTCTTGCTCCCACCAAGGGAGAAGTCCTGTGGCACGGGAAACCCATGCAAGGACAGCATCCGAACGTTGCGATCGTTTTTCAGAGTTTCGCACTGTTCCCGTGGCTTACCGTACTCGAAAATGTCGAAGCGCCGCTTCTCGCGCAAGGCATGGCTCACTCCGAGCGGCACGCTCGCGCAGTCAAGGCGCTCGACTCCGTCGGACTGAAGGGTTTTGAAGGCGCCTATCCGAAGGAATTGTCCGGCGGCATGAAACAGCGCGTGGGATTTGCCAGGGCGCTCGCCGTTGAGCCGGAGATTCTGTTCATGGATGAGCCGTTTTCCGCGCTGGACGTCCTGACGGCCGAGAACCTGCGGCGTGAGCTCATGGAACTTTGGTTAGATAAAAAGATCCCGACTCGAAGCATTTTTCTCGTGACGCATAACATCGAGGAGGCAGTGCTGCTGGCCGATCGAATTATCGTTCTCGGCGCCAACCCCGCCACGATCCGCGCGGATTTTCCCATTCCACTGGCGCAGCCCAGAGACCGGAAGTCGGCGCCATTTCTACTTTACGTCGACTACATCTATAAGGTGATGACGCAGCCGCGGCTGGAACTTGCTCCCCCAGCGCTGGCTGGAACCGCGCCCAAGCCCAAGTTGCAAAGACTGCCGCACACGCGCCCAGGAAGCATTGCGGGCCTGCTCGAGTTGCTTCTCGATCACGGCGGCGAGGAAGACCTTTACCACGTGGCCGAGCAGCTCCTGCTTGAACTCGACGACCTGCTTCCCATCGTTGAAGGTGCGGTGCTGCTCGGCTTCGCCACCGCCCACGAAGGAGATGTGAAGGTCACGGCGGAGGGAAAAGCGTTCGCCGAAGCTGATATTTCCACTCGCAAGAATTTATTCCGCGACGCAGCATTGCGCAGCGTGGTTCTGCTCCAACGGATGAAGTCGGCGCTCGAAAGTAAGTCCGACCACGTCATGCCTCTGGAACTTTTTCACGATATACTGGATGAATACTTTACCGAAACAGATGTCGTAAGCCAGCTCGAAACTGCTCTGAACTGGGGCCGTTACGCCGGGATCTTTAGCTACGATCCCGGAGACGACAACCTCCGACTGCAAGCCACCGATCGAGTCGACCGCGAAAACAAACTGGGACATTGATGTGCCCACTCAGATGAAGCCACTCGCGCAACTTAAGCCTGCCAATTCCCAGCTCTGGGGAACCTTTCCATACGCCGTCCCATCCCTGCTTAAGGACCTGCCGATCTTTCTGGCTGCTTTTTCCGTGTTCTACGCCATTCTCGCCGTTACGCGATATTGGTTGACTCCAATTACGTCGGAAACCGTAATTGACCTGCGCCCCGGCGCTCTCCCGGCATATGCGATGTATTCTGTCATGCGCATCGCCATTGCATATTTCATCAGTCTTATTTTCAGTATCGTCTACGGATGGGTAGCGGCGCATAACGCCAAGGCGGAGCGCGTCATGATTCCGTTACTGGATACGTTGCAATCCATCCCCGTGCTGAGTTTTCTCCCGGGCGTCATGCTTGCCATGGTTGCTCTTTTCCCCAGACGCCAGCTCGGGATCGAGATGGGTTCAATTCTTTTGGTGTTCACGGGCCAGGCGTGGAACATGGCGTTCAGTTTCTATTCCTCACTGAAATCCATTCCAAACGAGATGCAAGAGGTCGCGGAGGTCTATCGCTGGAGTCCGTTGCAGCGGCTCCTGCAATTGGAACTTCCCTTTGGCGCCATCGGATTGGTATGGAACTCGATGATCTCGGTGGCAGCCGCTTGGTTTTACCTGATCGCCTGCGAGATGTTCGTGGTGGGGAAACAGGATTTTCGTCTGCCCGGACTTGGATCGTACTTGCAGTCGGCAGCGAACGCGGGGGACACGCGAGCGATTCTCTGGGGATTGGCCGTAATGATTGGCGTAATTGTGTTAATGGACCAACTCATCTGGCGACCGGTCATTGCATGGTCCGAGAAATTCAAGTTCGAACAAGTGGAAGCGGTGCAGGCTCCGCACTCCCCTATTCTCGATCTGCTGCGAAGTTCGCGCTTGTTGCCGCTGATGGGCCAACTGTTCATCAACCCCGCCTGCGAGCGCCTGAATCTGCGCGCCGCCAGGGGTTGGGCGCAGCATCGTGAGGATCGTGAGACGAACCCTGCGTTACGCTGGACCTGGTATGGGATTGGGCTTGCCGTTTTGGCTGCCCTTGCTTATGGCGTCGTGAAGATGAGCGCGCTGGCGGTTGCTGTAACCGGCTCGGAGTTGCGCGGCATATTTGTTGGGGGCGGCGCAACCTTTTTGCGAGTTGAAGTCACGCTGCTACTTGCGGCGCTGTGGACAGTTCCCGTTGGAGTGGCGATCGGCTTGAGCCCGAAGTTGTCGGCCGTAGTTCAGCCAATTGTCCAGGTCGTTGCCTCCGTGCCTGCTACGGCCCTATTCCCGATTATTGTCCTGCTCCTGACCCGGGTCGGGGGCGGACTGGCGATTGGATCGATCGTATTGATGCTGCTCGGAACGCAATGGTACATCCTTTTTAACGTAATCGCCGGCGCGATGGCGTTGCCGTCGGATTTGAAGGAGGTCTGTGGCGTCTTCCGGTTCGGCAAATGGGAGCGATGGCGCGAGCTTTATCTGCCGGGAATCTTTCCTTACCTGATCACCGGCTTTGTGACTGCTTCCGGGGGCGCTTGGAATGCGAGCATTCTGGCTGAATACTTCCACCTGAATGGTCAGACGTTTTCAACGACCGGCTTGGGCGCCGTGGTTAGCAATGCGGCGGACAATGGAAATTACCCCGTTTTGTTAGTGGCGACGATGTTGATGGCGTCCATCGTCCTGGTCATTAACCGCATCGTTTGGCGCCGCCTGTATTCGCTGGCATCGACACGGTTCAGGCTGGAAACGTAGCATGTGCGGGAAATCGCTCAAGGAACACAGTGAGTGCGTAGCTTCCCGACCGGGTTGGTGAGGTACGTACTCAGGTCAATATTGGGTTTATTGGGGACCAGAACGGCGATCAATATCGTCATTGAGGCGTGCCCTACCCGTTAACAAGTTGATGACAAATTGATAAGAATGCTGCTCGTCATTACTGCGAGCAGATATAATCCATCGTGTTAACACCCAGGTTAACTGGCTGTGCTGAACGGTGGGGGTCGATGAAGATTGTAGTCGCTGAAAAGGATCTTGCGTTAGCCGAATTCATCAAGGAACAGCTGGAACTCGAACTATATAGAGTGGACCTCGCGCGAGACAGCGCGGAGTTGATATCGAAACTCACAACGAAACGATACGATCTTGCGATCATAGACCTTGAGTCCCCTGGTGTCGAGATCCTTCGCAAGATCCGGTCTATTCGCCCCGATCTGCTGGTCGTGGTCCTGTCCGAAAAAGTTGACCCGGCGACTCAGTTGGATTGCCTTGATGGAGGAGCCGACGATTTCATAACCAAGCCCTTTTATTTTTCCGTGCTCCGGGCTCGCTTCCGGGCGCTATTGCGAAGACGCAACAACGCTTCGAGCGGTGTTTTGTCCTTGGAGGATTTGGAGTTGAATCGCATGCGTCGCACCGTGACAAGAAACGGATGCACGATCGATCTCACGCAGAAGGAATTTGCTCTGTTGGAATTTTTGATGGAACGTCCAATGCAGCCTGTCTCACGCGCCTCTATCGCTCAGAACGCGTGGAACCTCCACGACGGCGACGGTGCGACAAATACCGTGGATGTCTACGTCAACTATATTCGCAAGAAACTGGACTCCTACGGAGGCCGGCCGTTAATTCGAACGATTCGAGGTGTCGGATACCAAATCGGTGGCACTGAAATCTCTCATAAAGGCCACTCTGTGGCCAGCGACTGAGACAACGGCATTCCCAACCAATCGAACGACTTCCAGTCCTGACGATCTACTTGCTGATTGTTTCCTGGCCTCCTGCTTTTGGGCTCGTTGGCTCTTTTTGCGACATCAATGGTTTCGTCTCCGTTTTCCCCGCACCTGCTGGAGTAACGACAGGTACCGAAAGTATGACAATGTCCACCCGGCGATTGTGTCCCCTCCCTTCGGGAGTGTCATTCGAGTCAACTGGGTGATATTCCCCGTAGCCTGAAACCGTCAAACGTGCGGGCGCGAGATTATAATCCGTGATAAAAATGCGCAGTAACTCCATAGCTCTGGCGGTCGAGAGTTCCCAGTTCGAGTTAAAATGGGCGTTATGAATCGGAACGTTATCTGTGTGGCCTTCGATCCTCAACATTTCCTGGCGATCTTTTAAGACGTTTACGAGCCGTTCCACCGCGTCCGCCGAGGAACGGCGCATAGTTGCCGAACCGCTTTCGAAGAAGCCCATTTCTCGCAGGCTGATGACTAGACCCTCGCGCTGTTGCCTGATCGTTACAACGTGCCTGAGGATTTCCGGCGCCAGCGCTTTCTCGATAGCGTCTTGAATACCAAGAATCTTGCCCGGTAGAACGGCATTGCTAAGACTGCCGTTTTGCGGCTGCACAAATCTTTGAAGATCCTGGGACCGGGAGACATTCTCAATGGACTGAACATCCTGAAACGGCATGGGTTCGGATTCGGACAGCGGCAACTTCGTGTTCGATGTTGGAAATGCGCCCATCTGCTGGAAGGCGACCTGAATCGCCATGGCCAGCTTGCCGACCTTGCGTTTATCGACCTGGGAAGACGAATATAGGACCACAAAGAACGCGAATAGTAATGTGATGAAATCCGCGTAGGAGATCAGCCACCGTTCGTGGTTCGCATGTTCCTCGTGCCGTTTCCTGGCCATTAGAATTTCCTCATTTTGCCTTCTCGTGCTCTTCCGCGAGGAAACCCTTGAGCTTGGTTTCGAGCATTCTTGGGTTCATGCCTTCCAAGATCGAAATCACGCCCTCGAGGGTCATTTCGCGAGTGATCTGCTCTTCTCGAATTCGCATCTTGATTTTTCCGGAGGAAGGAAGGAAAAACAGATTGGCAAGACCGACTCCATAAATCGTGGCCACGAATGCGACGGCGATTCCTTTTCCAACCTCATTGATGTCATCCAAATGCTGCATGACTTGAATCAGACCAAGAACCGCGCCAATGATTCCGACCGTCGGCGCGAATCCTCCCGCCGCCTCGAATACCTTCGGAATGTGTTCTTCGTGTTCCGCCTTATTGTCGAGGTCTAGTTCCATCATTTTTCGAAGCTCTTGAGGCTCGGTGCCGTCCACAGCAAGCATCAAGGACTTTTTCAAGAAGGGATCGGTGATCTTTTGCACTTCGCTATCGAGCGAAACGACTCCGTCCTTTCGCGCTTTGTTGGCGAAGGCCACCATCTGTCCTATTTGCGCCGATGGATCCGCGTTTTTCACAAAGAATACCGATCCTAGCCGCCCGAAAGCCTGAAGCACGACGGAGAGAGGAAACTGCAGCATCACCGCGCCGATTGTGCCACCCACAACCATCATGGCCGACGTTGGCTGCATGATCTGCGCGATCTTTCCCCCTTCTAGGGTCAGACCTAACAGGATCCCTCCCAAGGCTAGGATCAATCCCCCAAAGCTGCTTTTATCCATGGAATCTAGCCCTCAACGTTTTCATCCGCTGGCGGTGTATGCTTTTCCGCAACTGCGTGTCCCCATGCGACAGGCGGACAGCAAAGTCCCGCCAGTGTCTTCTGCCGAAATTCGACAATCTTTTCAATCACGGTTTGGCACGACTCCGAGACAACCACCTTTTCTCCCGTAATGAGTGTCATTACGGTATCCGGTGTGTTTTCAATGAACTTGATCAGATCGGAGTTCACGACCAAGGGGCGGTTGTTTAGACGAGTCAGTTCAATCATGGTTCCACGCTCCCCAGAAATTCAATGGCGGAGGTATGGACACACCGCCCCTAACCGGTCCCACGGGGATCAGTCTCACAAGAAAGATATCGGCTGATCGCGCTCAATCTTGAAGTCGATGGCGCGCATAAATTCTGAGAAATGGTTACTGATTGGAGTCACTTCGCTAAGCGTTCGATCTTGTGGTAATGGGTGTGCACGTATCTGTTCCGCGATGTTGTAAATAGCTAGTAATTCAATCGAATAGCCTTGGCAATTTTTGCCTATGGGCAAGATAGGAACGGCTGTTCGATATCTAGGCGCTTAAGACTTACGGGACGGATTTCACCAAGGTGCTCAAAAAATGGTTAGCACAATTGCCAGCGTTCAAGAGCGAACCGATGCAGTAGATGCACAAAATAAACTACATCCCATGGAATCATGCACTTGCGCGATTCCAATAGGTGGCACGCACGCTGGCGTCTCGTTCCGCGGTGTCGTCTATGGCGGCAGCGGCTATGCTCAGGAAAATCTAATGATTGTCATGGCGCTGGCGAAGGCTGGCGTTCCGGTGCGGATCGAACCGACGTTGCACCAGCACGACGTGGAGAACTTGCTTCCGCAGGACACGCGGACCGCCCTTGAATTCACCAAGCTGCAGTCCATCGACTTATCGCGGGGAGTCTATTTCCAGTCCATGCCGGCGCACGATTTTCAGACGAATCTCTTTGCTCGCCGCCTGATTGGCAGGACCATGTTTGAAACGGATAGAATTCCTGACGGATGGCTCGAGAAATGCAATGCGATGGATGAGGTTTGGGTACCCAGCGCCTTCAATTTCGAGACGTTTCTGCGCGCGGGCGTCAAGGAGCACAAACTTCGGACAATGCAAGAGGGAGAGGATACGAATCGATTTCGTCCCGAAAACCCACCATTCAGAATTCCCGGAGCCCGAGGCTTCAATTTCCTTTCGATTTTTC
>JBEKCU010000129.1:0-11925 GCA_050014735.1 Candidatus Acidiferrales bacterium
GTTCGGTCTGGCACAAGGCCGACGTCAGAACAGTTTAAGATGGCGGTCTTGGCAACGAATAAGATCTGCTGACGATGGAACACGAATCGAACGTCACCATCCTTACGTAGCAGATATTCTGAAATCTTTGGTTCGAAAAACGCCCTCACTAATGCGTCATGCGCTTCTTGGTTGATAAAGTTTTCATCTCTGGGTAGCAACATTGCATTCAATACACTACAAAGGTGAAGAATCCGTACCCTCGCATAAGCACCCAGTTCCCGATGGAATTCATCAAGTGTTGAAGGCATACCGTTATTTAGTTCCGAGTAAGGAAAGTACGTTGCAACTGTGGCCATAGTGACAAAGGGCCTCGTCCCCCTGCAATTGCGAATATGAAATGGGCGGCCCATCCACAGGCCGCCCAAAATTCCTTCCAGTTGTATGCGTCTACTTAACCTTAATCCGACCCTTCCGCCAGCGCATCCGCATCCTTCCGCAGGAAATCGAGCGCCGCAGCCTCTTCCGCCGAGAGATCGGCCGGAGGCATGATCGCCTCGATCGGGGCCGGCGGCGGCATTTCGGTGAGCAGTTCGATGTTGCGGTAGCGCTCGAGGCCGGTGCCTGCCGGGATCAAGCGGCCCATGATGACGTTTTCCTTGAGGCCGCGCAGGTAGTCCACCTTGCCGGCGACTGCGGCTTCGGTGAGGACGCGCGTGGTCTCCTGGAAGCTGGCGGCGGAGATGAACGAATCCGTCGACAGCGACGCCTTGGTGATGCCGAGCAGCAACGGACGACCGGTGGCCGGACGGCCGCCTTCGGCGATGGCGCGGTCGTTTTCCTCGCGGAAGCGGAACTTGTCGATTTGCTCCTCGAGGAGGAACGCGGTGTCGCCCACGTCCTCGACCTTCACCCAGCGCATCATCTGGCGCACGATGGTTTCGATGTGCTTGTCATTGATGTTGACGCCCTGCAGGCGGTAGACCTCCTGGATCGAGTTCACCAGGTACGCCTGCGTGTATTTTTCGCCGAGGACCGCCAGCAAATCATGCGGGTTGAGCGGGCCGTCGATCAGCGGTTCGCCCGCCTTGACGTGTTCGCCTTCCTGCACGTTGATGTGGACGCCGCGAATGATCGAGTATTCCTTCTGCGTCTTGCCGTCCTCGCTCTCGACGTAGATCTTGCGCAATCCCTTGCTGATCTCGCCGTACTTCACCACGCCGTCGATTTCGCTGATGACGGCAGGGTCGCGGGGCTTGCGCGTCTCGAACAGCTCGACGACGCGCGGCAGACCTCCGGTGATGTCCTTGGTCTTGGTGGTTTCGCGCGGGATTTTAGCCAGCACGTCACCCGGTTGCACCTCGTCGCCGTCTTGCACCATCAAGTGGGCGCGCGAGGGCATCAGGTATTTCTTGCGCGTGCGGCCCGCCGAATCGCGGACCAGGATCGTGGGCGCGTGTTTTTCATCGCCCGGCGGCAGCGTGACGACGAGCTGCGACAGGCCGGTAACTTCGTCCACTTGCTCCTCGATCGTCAGGCCGGGCTGGAGATCCTTGAACTGAATCGTGCCTCCGGCTTCGGTAAGGATCGAGAACGTGTACGGATCCCATTCGGCCAGGATTTCGCCGAGCTTGACGGGTTGATTTTCCTCGACCAGCAGGCGCGCTCCGTAGACCACGTGGTAGCGCTCCTTCTCACGGCCCTTTTCGTCCACGATGGCGATAAGGCCGCTGCGGTTCATTGAGACTAGATGGCCGCCGCGTCCGCGCACCACGTTCAGATCGATGAAGCGAACGTAGCCGCTGTTGCGCGATTCGAGCTTGGACTGTTCGGTGACACGGGTTGCGGTTCCGCCGATGTGGAACGTGCGCATCGTGAGCTGCGTGCCCGGCTCGCCGATGGATTGCGCGGCGATTACGCCGACCGCTTCGCCCAACTCGACGGTGCGGCCGGTGGCCAGGTTGCGTCCGTAGCAGCGGGCGCAGGCCCCGCGGCGGGATTCGCACGTCAGCACGGAGCGAATTTTCACGCGCTCAATGCCGGCGGCTTGAATCGAGTTGGCCAGCTCTTCGCTGATTTCCTCGTTCACGTCAACGATCACGTTGCCTTCGTAGTCCTTGATCTTGTCGAGCGAAACGCGGCCCACAACGCGGTCGCGCAGCGGCTCGACTTCGACGCCGGCTTCGGTAATCGGTTCGACGTATATGCCGTCGGCGGTTCCGCAATCGATCTCGCTGATGATCACGTCCTGAGCGACATCCACCAGGCGGCGGGTGAGGTAGCCGGAATCCGCGGTCTTGAGCGCCGTGTCGGCCAAGCCCTTGCGAGCGCCGTGCGTCGAGATGAAGTATTGCAACACGGTGAGGCCTTCGCGGAAGTTGGAGGTGATCGGCGTTTCGATGACTTCGCCCGAGGGCTTGGCCATCAAGCCGCGCATGCCGGAAAGCTGGCGGATCTGCTGTTTCGATCCGCGCGCGCCGGAATCGGCCATCACGTAAATCGGGTTGATGATGCCTTCCTTGTCCTGCCGCTCCATGGCCTTGAACATCTGCTCGGCCACTTTTTCGGTGATGTCGCTCCAGATGGCGATAACCTTGTTATAACGTTCTCCGTTTGTAATCGCGCCGTCCAGGTATTGCTGCTGCACCTTGACGACTTCCTTCTCAGTGTTTTCCACCAGCGAGAATTTATCGCCGGGGATGACCATGTCGTCGATGCCGATCGAGATGCCGGACTTGGTGGCGTATTGGAAGCCCAGTTCCTTCAGCTCGTCGAGCATCTGCACGGTGCGCTTCAGGCCGAAGCGCAGGTAGCAGTAGTAGCAAAGCTGCTGCACGCCCTTTTTCTTGATCAAGCCGTTGATGAACGGCATTTCTTTGGGCAAGTGATCGTTGAAGATCACGCGGCCGACGGTGGTGTTGATGAACTGGCGCTTCATCATGACCGGTTCGGCGTGCGGCACGTCCTGATCGTCATAGGCGGCGGCAAGATCGATCACTTCGCCGTCGTATCGGAGACGAATGGGCGTGAGAAGCTCGACTTCACCGGACTCGAGAGCGAGCACGACTTCTTCGGTCAAGCCGAACGCGCGGCCCTCGCCCTTGGCGCCGGGCTTAGCCTTCGTCAGATAGTAAATGCCGAGAACCATGTCCTGCGTCGGGACGGCGAGAGGCAGACCGTTGGCCGGGGACAGAATGTTGTTGGCGGAAAGCATCAGGACCGAGGCTTCCACTTGAGCTTCGGGCGAAAGCGGAATGTGCACGGCCATCTGGTCGCCGTCGAAGTCGGCGTTGAACGCCGTACAGACCAGCGGATGGATTCGGATAGCCTTGCCTTCAACCAAAGTCGGTTCGAACGCTTGAATACCGAGACGGTGAAGCGTCGGGGCGCGGTTGAGCAGCACCGGATGCTCGCGAATCACTTCTTCGAGAATGTCCCATACGACCGGGTCCTGCTGCTCGACCATTTCCTTGGCTTGCTTAATGGTGGTGCAGTGTCCCTGAGCTTCGAGGCGGTGATAGATGAACGGCTTAAAGAGCTCGAGCGCCATTTTCTTCGGCAGCCCGCACTGGTGAAGTTTCAGTTCCGGGCCGACGACGATGACGGAACGGCCGGAATAGTCCACGCGCTTGCCGAGCAGATTCTGGCGGAAACGTCCCTGCTTGCCTTTGAGCGTGTCGGAGAGCGACTTCAGCGGGCGGTTGTTGGTGCCGCGCAATACGCGGCCTCGGCGTCCGTTGTCGAACAGCGCGTCTACCGCTTCCTGCAACATGCGCTTTTCGTTTCGAACGATCACGTCCGGCGCGTGCAGTTCCATCAACTTTTTCAAGCGGTTGTTGCGGTTGATGACGCGGCGATACAGATCGTTCAAATCGGATGTCGCGAAACGGCCGCCGTCCAGAGGCACCAGCGGGCGCAACTCCGGCGGAAGGACCGGGAGAACATCCAGAATCATCCATTCCGGCCGATTCCCGCTCTTGCGGAACGATTCGAGAACCTTCAGGCGCTTGGCGTACTTGATGCGCTTTTGAAGGCTCGGATCGACCTTCATTTTTTCACGAAGCTCTTCGGAAAGCTTGTCCACTTCCACGCGCTTCAGAAGTTCCTTGATGGCTTCGGCGCCCATTTGCGCGCGAAATTGGCCCGCGAAGTCCTTCTGAAGTTCGCGGTATTTTTCCTCGGGGAGCATCTCGCGTTCCTTGATGCCCGGAACTTCGCCCGTGTCGATGACCACGTAGCCCTCGAAGTACAGAATGCGCTCGAGGTCGCGCATCGAGATATCCAGCAGGTAGCCGATGCGCGAGGGCAAGCCCTTGAAGAACCAGACGTGCGAGCAGGGCGAAGCCAGTTCGATGTGGCCGAGGCGTTCGCGTCGGACCTTGCTGAGGGTGACTTCGACGCCGCATTTGTCGCAAATGACGCCGCGGTGCTTCATGCGCTTGTACTTGCCGCAGAGGCATTCCCAATCGGTGACAGGACCGAAAATTTTCGCGCAGAACAGGCCGTCCCGTTCGGGTTTAAAAGTACGATAGTTAATGGTCTCCGGCTTGGTGACTTCACCGTGAGACCAGGACCGAATTTTTTCCGGACTTGCAAGGCTGATCCGGATGGAATCGAAATCGGCGATTAGACTGGCACGATCATAAGGGCTGCTTCGATACAAGGTATGTCCCTCCTGCTTCGGCGGTTCGCGCCGGAGCGCTCCCGGAAAAGCCGGGAGGTAAAAAAGAAAACCTTCTAAAGTCCTCAGGGGCTAAAGCCCCGATGTTTGCGGCTCTGGAAGTCGCGGCTGAAGCCGCGACCCACAAAGACGACCTTCAATAAGCTACCGAGCCATGGCTGGCAGACCGTCGGCGACCGGTCGCCAGCCGTCCGATCGCGACTGCTAATCCGCAGCCGGCTTTTCCAGTGTTTTCTGGCGCTTCATCAGTTCCACGTCCAGGCAGAGCGATTGCAACTCGCGCACCAAGACGTTGAACGATTCTGGCACGCCCGGCTCGATGCCCGGCTCGCCCTTGACGATAGCCTCGTAGATTTTGGCGCGTCCGTACACGTCGTCGGATTTTGCCGTCAGCAATTCCTGCAGGATGTGCGCTGCGCCGTAGGCCTCCAGCGCCCAGACTTCCATTTCCCCAAAGCGCTGGCCGCCGAATTGCGCCTTGCCGCCGAGCGGCTGTTGAGTGATGAGCGAATACGGTCCAATCGACCTAGCGTGAATTTTGTCGTCGACCAAGTGGGAGAGCTTCAGCATGTAGATGTAGCCCACGGTGACCTCCTGCGCGAACTCTTCGCCGGTCATGCCGTCCCACAGCGTGACCTTTCCGGCGTTCGGCAGGCCTGCTACTTCGAGCAAATGGCGGATTTCCGTTTCGCGCGCGCCGTCGAAAACCGGCGTGGCCATCGGGATGCCTTCGCGGAAGCTTTCGGCATATTCGAGAAGCGTGTCGTCGTCCAGATTCGTGAGCGTCTTCCAGATGGCTGTGTCAGAGAAGACTTCGCGGAACCACCGGCGAATCGCGTCGCCGCGCTTGTTCTGATCGATCAAGCGGGCGATGCTGCGCCCGAGTTCCTTGGAAGCCCATCCGAGGTGCGTCTCGAGAATCTGACCGACGTTCATACGCGAAGGAACGCCGAGGGGATTCAGGACCATTTCCACGGGAGTTCCATCGGGCAAGTACGGCATGTCCTCTTCGGGAACGATACGCGCGATGACGCCCTTGTTTCCGTGGCGGCCGGCCATCTTGTCGCCGACCGAGAGCTTGCGCTTCATCGCGATGTAGCACTTCACCAGTTTGATGACGCCGGGCGGCAGTTCGTCGCCCTTTCGGAGCTTTTCCTTGCGCTCCTCGGTGATCTTGCGCAGCACGTCGATCTGGCGCGAAGTCATCTCCTCGATCTCATCGATTTTCTCGATGAGCAGAGGATCCTTGTCGGCCAGCTTCAATCGCTTGAGATTTCGCGTCGCGATCTTCTCGATAATGTCGCGAGTGAGCTCCGTGCCCTTGGTGATCAGGCGCTTATTGGTTTTTTCGTCGTGCAGGTCGGCAACGAGTGCCTTGCCGTCCAGCAACACCGAAAGCCGCTTCAGACGTTCGTCGGTCAGAATGCGGATTTCGTCCGAAAGATTTTTCTCCAGCTTGAACACCTGCGAGGCCTCGATTGCGCGGTGCCGCTCGTCCTTTTCCGCGCCCTTGCGGCAGAAAATCTTGACGTCCACAATCGTGCCCTCGATGCCGGGCGGACAATACAAGGACGCATCGCGAACATCGCCGGCCTTTTCGCCGAAGATGGCGCGCAGTAGTTTTTCTTCCGGAGTGAGCGTCGTTTCGCCCTTCGGTGTGACCTTGCCGACCAGGATGTCTCCGGGCCGAACGGTCGCGCCGATGCGGATCACGCCGCTTTCATCGAGGTTGCGGAGGAACATCTCGCTGATGTTCGGAATGTCGCGCGTAATTTCCTCGGGGCCGAGCTTAGTATCGCGCGCCTCGATTTCGTATTCCTCGATGTGAATGGACGTGTAGTAGTCGTCCTTGACCAGCTTTTCGCTGACCAGGATGGCATCTTCGAAGTTATACCCGCGCCAGGGAAGGAACGCGACCAGGACGTTACGGCCCAGCGCGAGCTCGCCGCGCTCGGTGCAAGGCCCATCGGCGAGAACTTGTCCTTGCCGGACTCGATCGCCGACGCGTACCAACGGCTTCTGGTTGATGCAGGTATTCTGGTTGGACCGCTTGAACTTGATGAGCTGATAGATGTCCGCTCCGACTTCGCGGGAGAGCACGCCCGAGTGATCGGATTCGACACGCACGATGATGCGTTCGGAGTCGACTTGATCGACGATACCGTCGCGGCGGCAGATGACAACCGCGCCCGAATCGCGTGCAGTGACTCGTTCCATTCCGGTGCCGACCAGCGGGGCTTCCCCGCGGATCAGCGGAACAGCCTGGCGTTGCATGTTCGAACCCATCAATGCGCGGTTCGCGTCGTCATTCTCAAGGAATGGAATCAAGCTCGCCGCAACCGAGACGAGCTGTTTGGGCGAAACGTCGATGTAGTCCACTTCCTCGCGCTGTTTCAGGACGAAGTTTCCGGCCTGCCGGCAGTTGACGAGCTCGGTGGTGATGCGCTCTTTTTCGTCCAGTGAAGCATTGGCCTGGGCGACCACGTAGCGGTCTTCTTCCCATGCCGAGAGATAGAAGCAGTAAGGTTCGTACGTGACCTTGCGCTTTTTGAGCTCTTCGTTTACGGCATCGACTTTGTCGCGCTCGATGATTTCGCCGGCCTTGAATTCGCTTTCGCCGGAGTTGACGATGAGCGCGTAATCGATCACGCGCCCGCCCTTGACCTTACGATACGGCGATTCGATGAAGCCGAATTCGTTAATCCGGGCGTAGCAGGAGAGCGAACTGATCAAGCCGATGTTCGGCCCTTCCGGCGTCTCAATCGGACAAATGCGGCCGTAGTGCGTCGGGTGAACGTCGCGCACTTCGAATCCCGCGCGCTCGCGCGACAACCCGCCCGGTCCAAGAGCCGACAATCGCCGCTTGTGGGTGATTTCGCTGAGCGGATTTGTCTGATCCATGAACTGCGAAAGTTGCGAACTGCCGAAGAATTCGCGGATCGCCGCCATGACGGGCTTGGCATTCACCAAGTCATGCGGCATGGCCGTGGACATTTCCTGGTACACGGACATCTTTTCCTTGATGGCGCGCTCCATGCGAACCAAGCCGATGCGGAACTGGTTCTCGAGCAGTTCGCCCACCGCGCGGACGCGGCGATTGCCAAGATGGTCGATGTCGTCCACGGTGCCGATATTTTTGCGCAATTTCAGCAAGTAGCGGATCGAGGCGACGAAGTCGGCCGCATCGAGGGTGCGCGTGTTCAAAGAAGTTTCGAGTCCGAACTTGATGTTGAATTTCAAACGGCCCACGCGGCTGAAGTCATATTTGCGCGGGTCGAAGAACATGCCGTTGAAAAGCGCCGTGGCTGTCTCCAGCGTCGGAGGATCGCCGGGGCGAAGTTTGCGATAGATTTCAATTAAGGCTTCACGGGACGATTTGATGGCGTCCTTATCGAGCGTGCGCGAGAGCACCACGCCCACGTCATCGCGCTCGGGGAAGAAAACATCCACACTGCCGATGCCGGCTTCGCCCAGGGCCGACCAGATTTCGGCGGTCAATGGCTTGTTGGCTTCGAGCAGCACTTCACCGGTCTGGCGGTTCACCAGATCGGCCACTGTGTACGCCCCTTCCAGATCGGCTACCGTCACGTGAGCTGCCGGAACCTTGGCCTTCACCAGTTCCTTGTAAAGCGCTTCGGTGATGCGCTTGTGCGCTCCTACCAGGACTTCATCGTTCTTGGGATTCTTGATCTCGTGCGCCAGCTTGCGGTCGATCAACCCTTCGGAAATATTCCAGTGCAGTTCGGAGTCGCGTAGCGTGACGCGCTCGACTTGATAGAACGTGCGCAGGATTTCCTCGTTCGATTTCATGCCCAGAGCGCGCAGGAATATCGAGCCCAGGAACTTGCGCTTGCGGTCGATGCGGACGTACAGAATGTTCTTGGTGTCGTACTCGAATTCCACCCACGAACCGCGGTACGGAATAATTTTTCCAAGGAAATACGTGCGGTTGTTGGCGGATTCATAAAACACGCCGGGCGACCGATGCAACTGGCTGACGATCACGCGCTCGGTGCCGTTGATGACGAACGTGCCGTTTTCGGTCATCAGCGGTATGTCGCCAAAAAATACTTCCTGCTCCTTGATGTCGCGAATGTTTTTCGCGCCGGTGTCTGGGTCTTTGTCGTAAATCGTGAGCCGGATCGTGACCTTGAGCGGGGCGGCATACGTCATGCCTCGCTCCTGGCATTCGTTCACGTCGTACTTGAGCTGCATGCCAACCGGGTCGCCGCACTTCTCGCAAAACGTCGGAGTGTTCTTATTGAACGTGCCGCACTTCGTGCAGAGCACATCGCCGGTCTTGTAGGGATCGGTAACGACCGAAGCGCCGCAACTGCGGCAAGTGGCGCGCAGGTGGTGCAAACCCTTCAGGTTGCCGCACTTGCATTCCCAGTTTCCGATCGAATAGTCCACGAAATCCAGTTGCGATAAGCCCCGGAAATCCTGAATCGGAAACACGGAAGTGAATACCGATTGCAGGCCGCCATCCTCACGCTCGGAAGGAAGCAAATCCATCTGAAGAAACCGCTGGTACGAATTCTTCTGAACCTCAATCAGGTTCGGGATTTGAATCGAGCTCTGGATTTTCGAGAAATCCAGCCGTTCCCGTTCTCGCATATGATGATTGCCATTTTCATTCGACATGCTTGGACCTCATAAACTGCACAGGGTTGGGCCGGGACACAAATAGGCGGCAGAGTAGACACTGCCGCCCCAGGTCCCAGCGAGACCTAGCCAAAGTTAACAAATCATGACTTGGAACTTGCGTAAGCAAACCCCTCAGGGCGCGGCACCCATGAATCGGCCATGTCGCCTCGCGCCGGAATTGCTGGGTTACTTGAAACTCTTAACAAAAACCTTTGCCCGATGCTTCGACGGGCGCTATTGGCGTTACTTGACTTCGACTTTTGCGCCGACGTCCTCGAACTTCTTCTTGATCGTCGCCGCTTCGTCCTTGTTCACGCCTTCCTTGATCGGCTTGGGCGCGCCATCGACCAGGTCCTTGGCTTCCTTGAGGCCCAGGCTGGTGACTTCACGAACCGCCTTGATGACGTTGATCTTGTTCGCGCCCACGTCCGTGAGCACAACCGAGAATTCCGTCTTCTCTTCCGCCGGGGCCGCTCCGCCCGCTGCCGCTCCGCCCGCTATCACAACTGGCGCAGCCGCGGCTGCCGAGACGCCGAAGGCCTCTTCCATCTTCTTGACCAGATCGGCGGCCTCGAGAAGTGTCAGGCCCTTGATTTCTTCCAGAATTGCTTCCACCTTGTTTGCCATTTGCTGTGTCCTCTCCTCTAAGTAAATAAGATCAGAATTATTGAGCCGGTTCGGCCGGGGCTGGGGCCGGCCCGAATTTGTTGGCCTTAACCGCTTCACTGACCGTGACGGCCAGGTTGCGGTTGACGGCGGCCAGCGCCGATGCGATGCGCTGGGCCGGGGCGCCAAGCAGGAACATCACCTTGCTGATCAATTCTTCCTTCGACGGCAGCGAAGCAAGCTGCTGGATTTCCGCAATCGAAAGAACGCGCCCTTCGACAATTCCCGCGCGAAACTGATACGCCGGAACATCTTTCGCGATTTTTGTCAGTGCTTTTGCCAGCGATACAGGATCGGTGGCTGTGTACGCAATGGAATTGGTTCCCGACAGGTTTTTAAGCAGGGCCTCGTTCGGAGTCCCTTCGCCGGCCCTTTCGGCTAGCGTGTTTTTGACGACGCGGTATTGTCCGCCCGCCTGCTGGACGGCGCGACGCAGCTTGTTGTCATCTTCCACCGTAATTCCCTGAAATGTGGACAGGATCACGGTCGAAACTTTCGCCAAATCAGTTTTCAAGTTGTCGAGATCTTGCTGCTTCTCACTTCGCTTTTTCATTTCCGGCTCCGCTTCCTAATCCTTGTAGTCTCCCCGGATGGGGAATCACACGCCTTTATGCGGCGGCTGCGACGGCGGCTTCCACTTCCGCCTCATCGATCAAAATTCCAGGACCCATCGTCGAAGTCAGCGTGACCCGCGTGACGTACTTGCCCTTGGCCGCAGCGGGTTTGGCTTTCAGGATTGCACCGATCAGCGCATGCGCGTTGTCGGCAATCTTGCCTGCGTCGAAGCTGATCTTGCCGATCGACGAGTGGACGATTCCCTGTTTGTCCACGCGAAATTCCACTTTACCGGCCTTAATTTCCCTGACTGCGTTAGCGACTTCAAACGTCACCGTGCCGGTCTTCGGATTGGGCATCAGTCCGCGCGGACCGAGCACTTTTCCCAATCGGCCGGCGGAACGCATCATGTCCGGAGTCGCGATCACAGCGTCGAAATCGGTCCAGCCTTCCTGAATCTTCTGGACCATGTCTTCGCCGCCAACGAAATCCGCTCCCGCGTCTTGCGCTTCGCGAACTTTTTCTCCCGTAGCGATCACAAGCACGCGTTTTGTCTTCCCCAGACCGTGCGGAAGCACGACCGTGCCGCGCACCATCTGATCCGAATGTTTCGGATCGATGCCGAGGTTGATGACCAGCTCAACAGTCTCGTCAAACTTGACGTAGTGAGCTTTCTTGATCGTTTCGGAAGCTTCGGCGAGTTTGTACGGACGAGCTTCGACTAACGTGCGAGCCTTTACGATATTCTTTCCAGGTTTCTTGGCCATCGCTTCTCCTACCCTTCCACTTCCAGACCCATGTTGCGAGCCGTGCCCATGATGGTACGCACAGCCGAGTCCAGACTTGTGGTATTCAAATCCGGCAGCTTGGTCTTGGCAATCTCCTCGACCTGCTTGCGCGTCACTTTGCCGACCTTGTTGCGGTTCGGCTCGGCCGATCCCTTGACGATCCCGGCCGCGCGCTTGAGCAGCTCGGAAGCCGGAGGCGTCTTGGTGATGAAAGTGAACGTGCGGTCGCTGTAGATCGTGACCAATGCCGGAATGATCATGCCATCGGGTTCCTTGGCAGTCTTGGCATTGAATTGCTTTACGAAATCCATGATATTAACGCCCTGCGGACCGAGCGCGGTGCCGACAGGCGGTGCCGGAGTGGCTTTCCCAGCCGGCAATTGCAATTTCACGGTTGCTTGAACTTTCTTCGCCATGCGAATCCCCTAATGAGTGCCGCCTGTCCTCTGCGATACCGCCGGACTAGGCCATTTTTTCCACTTGCACAAAATCCAACTCGACCGGAGTCGAACGGCCGAAAATCGTAACGGAAACTTTCAGGGTGCTGCGGTCGGAATTCACGTCGTCCACAACGCCTGTGAAATTCGCGAAGGGCCCCTCGATGATCCG
>JBEKCU010000130.1:0-11780 GCA_050014735.1 Candidatus Acidiferrales bacterium
CTCGCGCGTGAGTTCATGGTAAATTTCACCGGGATCACGGCCCATCCGGGCCGTGATCTCCGCTGCCAGCAAAGCCGGTACAATCCCATCCTTGTCCGTAGTCCAAACCGTGCCATCGAGGCGGCTAAACGATGCCCCGGCACTCTCTTCACCGCCGAAGCCAAGCGAACCATCGAGTAGGCCATCGACAAACCACTTGAATCCAACCGGCACTTCGTAAAGCTTCCGGCCGATCTTTGCCGTGACGCGATCGATCATCTGGCTACTCACCACCGTTTTGCCTACCGCCACTTCTTTGCGCCAATTCGGCCGGTGCTCGAAAAGGTAGAAAATCGCCGCGGATAGGTAGTGATTGGGGGCCAGCAATCCAGCGCTCTTGGTGACAATGCCGTGGCGATCATGATCAGTGTCGCAGGCGAAGCTAAGGTCAAAGCGGTCCTTCATCCCTATCAATCGCTGCATCGCGTAGACCGAGGAAGGGTCCATCCGTATCTGACCGTCCCAATCCACCGTCATAAAACTGAATGTCGGATCGACTACCTCATTCACAACGGTCAGGTTCAAGCCGTATCGCTCGGCTATCGGTGCCCAGTAGTGAACGCCGGCCCCGCCGAGAGGATCAACGCCGATATGGAGCTTTGCCCCGCGAATGGCATCCGTATCGACAACGCTCGCGAGATCAGCAATATAGGTATTAAGGTAGTCGTGCCGGTGCGTCGTGGAGGCGTGAAGAGCTTTTTCGAAAGCGATCCGCTTTACGCCCTGCAGCCGAACTTCGAGAAACTCGTTTGCTTTCGCCTGTATCCAGTCCGTGACGATGCCCTCTGCCGGGCCACCGTTTGGAGGATTGTATTTAAAGCCACCGTCATGTGGCGGGTTGTGCGACGGAGTGATGACGATTCCGTCGGCAAGTCCTGATTTTCTCCCACGGTTGTATCTGAGAATCGCGTGGGAGATGGCGGGAGTAGGTGTATATTCGTCGCCTTCCGCGAGCATGACATCAACGCCGCCCGCGGCCAGAACTTCCAGCGCGCTCGCCAGCGCCGGCACAGACAGCGCATGAGTGTCCATGCCAAGAAAGAGTGGCCCATCGATCTTGTGCTGCTTCCGGTACAGGCATATCGCTTGAGTGATGGCCAGAATATGCCATTCATTAAAGGCTCTTTCGAATGCTGATCCACGATGACCTGAAGTGCCGAAGGCAACCCTTTGTGCCGGCACGGATGGATCAGGCACCTCTGTATAGTAGGCCGTCACAAGCTTGGGTATGTTCACTAGTATGGATCGAGGGGCTGGCTTACCTGCCAGAGAATTTATTTTCATCACAGTCTCGCGAGCCGTTCGCGGCCGTTGCAGTGCATCCAAACCGATCGCCCGAGCGATCCGCAATGCTTCAAAGTATTGTTTTTCATGTTCTAGCCTCCGCGACTTCCAACGCCGCGACTTTGCTCAAGCGGCGACAGTGTCGCTCGGCGCCACTGAATCGTGCTTTGAGGAAGGTCTTGACCAGATCCCATGCGAACGTAGCAGCGACAACACGGCCACCTAGGCAGATCACGTTCATGTCGTCGTCCTCGACGCCCTGATGGGCGGAAAAACTCTCATGGATCAGACACGCCCGCACGCCCGCCACCTTGTTTGCGGCAATGCACGCACCCACACCACTACCGCAGATAGCTATGCCACGATCCACCTCACTGCGAGCAACCGCCCGGGCCAGGGGCACGACAAAATCCGGATAGTCGTCATCCAGCTTCAAGCGATTGTCTCCAAAGTCAACCACTTCATAGTGAGCCTCGCGCAGCATCCCGGTCAGATACTCCTTCGCTGCAAACCCACCATGATCGGCGGCGACACCAACGCGCTTCACAGTTGCTGTTTGCACTGTCCGCAAATCAGACATTGTTCTTCTCCAGGAGACACGCGCTTGCTTGCGGTATTCAACTGAATATGCATGTAGCTGGGCAAGGCCTATCGAGACAGCCTTGCCCACTCAATTCGCAGAGAGCCTAAACTGTGGCCGCCGCAGCCAATCCACCTTTATGCAACATGCATAGGGCAGGATGGGTAGTTTCGGTGATGATCTTCTTCGCCTTCGTAACTTCTTCGGCTGTCCCATGAACGATCAGCAGGAACTGATCCGTCCTGAGTGCCGCTTCATACTTCACAATGCTGTCCTTGGGAATACCGATGCTGTAAAGTCCAGCGCCGAGAGCACCCAAAGCTCCAACTTCCACCGCACCTTCGAGCCCTGCCACGATCCATGCCACCACCGGTCCCGCCGCTAAGATTGGACCCAGGCCCGGAATCATGAAAAAAGCAGAGCCGAACAAAAGCCCCCAGAAACCTCCCCAGAAGGCGCCGACTTTGCCCCAATACTTCATGCGATCGCCAGTATTGTAGTAGCCTCCTGCTTGCTCATCTGTGTGGTAGCCTTTCCCGACGATCGACAGCTTGTGCATGTCGACGCCGTCACGTTGAAGCTCCTTTACTGATTGATCCGCTTCCTAATGAGTGCGATATACTGCGACAACTGAATTTTGGACGGACATTTCGTTCTCTCCTCGGTGGACTCACTGTCGTTCTCGGGCCATCAAGCCAAGTTCCAGGTAGCAATATGACGGCACACTGACAAGAAAACTGTCCTTTTCTGTACATACGTTTACAATTGAGCCGCAGTTCGATACGGTCGCGATATTCATCCGACGCCTAAAAAGACAAATGAATTGAATTTTCAACCGCGGCGCTCCTTCTTCGCGACAAAACTACGCTCGCAGGACTGGTTAAATTCCAACTGAAATCACCGTGGATTGAGATGCAGGGCAGGCTATATGCGAAGACAGGATTTATTGCCCTTCGCGTCGACGGGAATTCATAACGGTGAACAGATTCGTGTTCCGTATGGGACAGACGCGCGTTTCGCGTTACCGGATGATGGCCTTGTGATTTCTGGCGATCTTAGTTTCAAGGAAGGAATCATGAGCGATACGCGAGTTGCAAAGTCTAATCTCATCAATTTGAACACGGAGAAGGAGCAGCAGAAAGCGCGGCGCATCACAATCGATCAAACCGAAGAACGCAACGTAGATCAGGGTTTGAAGGCGGAAGAACAGAAGCAGGAGGACGTGCGCAACGCTGCCGCAAGAAGCGAACAACAGGATTTAAATCAAGGAATGGACACCGGAACTCACGACTCCGTCCGTCATGGAGTCAACTGGGGCCCGGCATATCAAATGGGAAGCGCAGCAAACCGAAATCGTCAGAAGAAACAAGAGCCAGACAAAAAAGCGGACTGACGGAATGTTTCTTCAATCTGACCTCTATCTTGCAATGTGGCTGACGGCAATGCGCTTTTACCAGGATATCGCAGGATATGCGGACTCCTACACTAATGGCTGCTGATCTGCCGTGAAGAGCCTCAATAGAGAGATAACTGGAGAGGTTAAAGAGTGAAGAAGGTCACCCTAGATATTCACGCGCTCAGCGAGATGAGGTTTATCTTTGGTGGCCGAAGGCGGAACTGCGTCCTATCACATTCTCTTTCAATGATGACTGGGGCTGGCCTTTACAGCTAGATGGGTCGCGGGGTGCCATTGAAATAGGACAAAGGGAACATCTCAGCAAGAGAATGAACTCTGTATTTGGGCGGCGCGGAAGTTATGCTTTCGTGTAAATGCCGTGACGGATCGCTTGACCCGTTGTCCATTGCGGGACAGGTATTTGGCGGATGACCCATTCTTATGACAAGAGGGACGAATTCGACGGATTCTGTAAAACAAAAATCAATCTGGTTTGCAATTGGAAGTGTCGCATTTGTGGCCGCGTTGGTAATCGCCTTTTTTCTGCTGGGCCAAAGCATGGTGCGCCACCGATTCTTTAGAGGAGGTTGGATCAACCGGAATGGCACCCTGAGGCCATAGCGGGGACTCAAAACCATCTCGATTGCGGCTCCGTCCGATGCCAAACTTCGCGTTCCTTGACGCGATGCTTTCATCTGATGGGCGCATCGCTGAGATATCGAGCCGGCGCAGTCATGCCATTTCTTGTTTTCTTGATCGTGGAGTAGATTTCCCTTACACAAGAAAGCACCGATTGTGTCCATCTGTTAAATCGCCGTATCGTGTGCATTGGGAACATCTGTTACGTGTGAACTCCTCATCAACCGCATTTGACGAAGCGAGCACAAAACCGCGACAGGATTCAGGCAATCAGTCGGAAAGGACATCCTCTGCCTGCGTCCACCCCTCAATCGAACAATTGGAGTTTCGCCTTAAAAAAACAGGCTTCCGCAGGGAAGTCGCCGTGTCCTTCCTGCAAATCCCGCTGCTGCAAAGCGACTCCCTCCGAGCACTGAGCGCATCCTACCGGCTACCGGTCCATACTCTGTTTCATTCAGCCGGTTCATCTCCAGCTAGCGTCCTACTCTATACTCTGTTCCGGCCTGAGGTGCCCTAGGGCTGCGGTCAACATCATCGACCGCCTGCCGCCGGGAAATGTTTCTGGGGAGTTGGTTGATCGAGCCAGTACCCCTGACGGGCGTAATGTCGGTGCAACTCCGATTCATAATCCCGAGTAAGCAGAGAGTCCTCAGAGTATTCCGGGGCATCCTTGATGGTCTGACGGGTAAGATCGATGAAGACCCTCGACTCGCTCCAACTCACGCGCTCGATCCATCGCGGTGAAACCAGGACCTTTTTCCCGGGCCACCAGTTTTTTGTGTCGATGACCAAGTAACGAATCGCCCAGGTTTCGTCATCGATGATAAAGTCCGAGACGTGACCGATCTCGCCATCCAAGGCTTCGATGTGGCGGCCCGTCACATCGCGCGTGCTGCGCAAATGGGGGTCCCAAGACTTCTCCGCTTGGGCGGTATCTTTCCATTGGGCGCGGTCTCGCATGATGTAGGGCGAAGATCCCCACATGTAGGGGCCACTCCAGTAGGTCGGAAATGCGTGATAGCCGTAGTAGGCTTCGTCGAATTGGCGCGAGACGGGCTTGTCAGTCTCCAGCGACGGACTGTCCTCAATCTGCTTCTTGGTCAAATCGATGGCGATTTTGCGGTCTTCCTTCATCACGCCGGCGAGCGCATACGGGGAGATCAACACCTGCCTACCCGTAAGCCAGTCTCCGGTATCGGCGACCAGATAGCGAATCGCCCAGTGCCGGTCGTCGAAGTAAAATTCCTTGACCTTCCCGATTCCGCCGTCGAGACTATCCAATTTAAAATCCACCAGTGCTTTCGCTTCAATTAACATGATCGGATTCCTTTCGCAGTTTGAATCTTGTTTTCAATCACCGCTCTAGCCCGGCTAAAAATTTGCTCAAGAAATTGGATTCCCGCGATCTTCATCCCGGCCGATTCCCCTAAGCGTTGGCGCGCTTATCGTGTAGCGCAAGGAAAGCCTTGAACAACACGCGCGGATCGCGCAGGCCTTTGTATACGGGCGGTGGCGTCCGGTTCAGCCCAAGCAACGAGTAGACGGCCGTTTGCGCCGAGCGGATCGAATATTCCACTGTGAACACCACGTCATCGGGGAGTTCGACGTACTGTCCGGTGAAAGCCAGGTTCTTCGAGTGTTCCGGTCTTACCTCGGGGCGGTCCCCCTCGGTCCGGCGCAGAAACTGGCTGGTGATGAACGGCATCATGCACGGAATGCAGGTGCAGTCTTCCAGAATCTTCCTGGCATCGCTCTCAATCCGGAGATGGCCTAGGATCTCCGTTATGATTTCCCGGCCGGTGCAAGCCGACATCGGCTTCTTCACGAAGTTGCCCGATTTATCCACGGATAGGCCGTAGCCCCAAAAGACTTGCACGTCGGCAGGCTGCCCGATGAAATGGGGCTGGTGAGGCAGAACGATCGACGCCAGCCAGTTGGACTCCGGAAAAGTAATCAGGCCGCCCTCTCCCGGCACGTTGCCGGTGAGTTCGCCGATGAGCCGGAACAGGGCCGGATCGCGCATCGTGGTGGTGAAGGACACCCACTTCGATTCCTCGATATGGCCTGTGAAATTATTCGGGCGGCCGAATTGCGGCCGGGCAGCGGCGAGCTTTTCCCAAAGGGCCCACGAACCGCCGTCCAATTTGCCGTTCAGGATCGGCGCGGCGTCCATCGAACCTAGGCTGGAGGCTTCGGTCATCGAACCCAGCGTTACAATTACAAAATCCTTCTCATCGACTTCGATTTCTTCCTTGCGGCCGTCGTGTTCGCAAGAAATGCCCGCAACGGCATAGTCTTCACCTTCGTTGCGGAAAGTGAGATCGGTGACGCGGGTATTGAGCAGAAACTTTACGTTGCGTTCTTCCAGCCATTTCTGTAGAGGACGCACCATCGAGTCGTATTGGTTGTAGACGGTGCGCATGATCCCGCTGAGCGTGTCGAATCCCGAAACCATGTGCGTGAAGCGCACCAGATATCGCTTGAACTCGACGGCGCTGTGCCAGGGCTGAAACGCGAAAGTCGTGCACCACATGAACCAGAAGTCCGTGTCAAAAAACGAAGCGTCGAATTGCTCGGCAATGCTGGTTCGGCCCAGCATGCCTTCCGGTTCAAGCTCGAGCCGCTCGATGTTCAAGATATCTTTTTCGCTCAGGCCAAAGTGGGGAGCGTCGATCCGATGTCCGTCACGAAAGAGGCGGGACTTGGATGACGTTTTCAATGTGTCATTCCAATCATTAATTTCCTTCGTCACCGTCTTGCTTTCATCGAGTGTGGGAATGGCTGAAAACAGGTCAAAGGTGCAGAGATATTTGCTCTCGATCATTCGTCCGCCGCGCATGCTGTAGCCCTGCGCAGGGGTGCCGGCGGCATCGAGAGCGCCGCCAATTCTTGCGGACTCCTCAAGGATCGTAATGTTCTGGCCCGGGATATCTCCGTCGCGAATCAGGAAGGCAGCGGCGGACAGCGAAGCGATTCCTCCCCCCACCAAATAAAACGAGGCGTTATTGTCGGTGCGATTCTCAGGCATGGATCACGATTCCTTATTCTGGATGCTCAACTAGCGCTGACGGCCCTCTTTATTCGTTTCTCGGGCGATAGGCCATAGCGATTGTTACGCAGGAGCATGATCTTTACTGTCTTGAATTGAACACTAGGCCTCGGCGCACTACGCAACAATCGATGAAGGTGTCCCTAAATATTGCGACAAGGTCGGTGAAGAATTCGCTCATTTACGGCAACGTCGATCGGCGGGGGGCTGGGGAAAAGTGAAAACGGCTATCTTCGCCTCTATACAAGCAACGACCGGACCGTTTCTGCAAATCAAAGATGTTCCTCGTCCGCGGCCGGAAACGTGGGTGCTTACTTTCCGGTTTTGTCGCACGGACCTGCACATCGTCGAAAGGGATCTACCGCCGATTCGACCGCACCTTACGCCGGTCCATCAAATTGTGGAGGAAGTAATCGAGGGGCGACTGCGGAATTGCCACAGGGAACACGTGTCGGAGCTTCCTGGATGGGCGCAGTGGATGGCAATTGAACGGCCTTGACCAGGACCGATCTCCAAATGAGATTTTACGAGATGTAATTCGAGCCAGGCTGCGGGGCATCGCCAGTGGAGATATTGTCGGCCAACTGCTCCGCATTAATGGTCCACGAATTCGTGCAGCCCACCTCACCTCTGAAAGGGATGGTGAGTCGAGACCAACAACCAGTGTACAAACGGGTGCTGAGACTTGCCGGAAGAATCAGCGGCCTTCGTGCCAACGCTGAAATTACCCGATTCTGGGCACACAGCATGACGGGGTAGCTTTTCCTTTACGTTATTCTGGGCCCAGCACCGTCGCCACTGCGGCCGGAACTAGAGATGAAACCTGGGCGGGAGGGAAAGATCGCTGATCACCCTGCTGAGTTTTCGTTCGCGTACTTTCGGCAGGTTGGTTCGAGGCACAGCGGCGTTCGATCGTCAGGACGCGCGCCGAAATCGAAAGGACAAATGGCCTCAGACATGCGCGAGAACTTTAGCGGCCTGGATCATCGCCAGATGGTCTGCAACTCCAAATTCATCGGGAGTCAAGCTGGAAATCGTGGCAACAACAACGTGCTTGGCGTCGTCACCTGCCTTCAGGGACGCTCGCGATAGGTCTTGTGTGGTTTTTACGCAAAAGCCTTGGGTCGATACCGCAAATAAGTCGCCCGTTTTAATATCAGTGCCCGGCATATCTCCCCACGCCACACGAATGTCAAACGGTCGATCGTAAGAGCGATTGCCGACGGGCATAACCTTGGCACCGTCCAGAAGTTGCTTAGAAATTCCCGTCTCTTCTACTGCTTCGCGCAGGGCGGCAGTTACAGCCTTTTCAGCAACGATTGCTCCGCCGCTTCCCGGAACGGGGTCAAGAAAACCGCCAGGCAACGCATCGAGGCCTGCGCCGGGGTTGTGCTTGCGGGTGATGAGAACAACATGACCGAAATCGTCCAAAATGACGGCATCTGCCGCATGCCTTAGATGCACCGGGACCTCTCGACCGTCAGGCATCTTCACACTGCCAAGAGAATGAACGGCCTGATTAGGGTTGTCTCCGAACTTTCCGTCTATGGCTCTGCTGATGATTTCCCTCTGGATAGTCGGGTCGATAAGCATATTGTGTTTAATGAAGGCGCTTGATGTAATGGCCTTTTCCAGGCGGACGCCTTTCGCACCGAACGCTTAGGCCACTCGGGCGAAAGTCGGATTCTTGAACTAAACACCAAAAGGAGTCAATCCCGCTTCTTTTTGCTCGATATTAACGAACTCCAGCGATCGAAAACAATTTGAAACACGCGCGTCTTGCGGTGAACCTGAGTCGCAAGATCTCAGCCGTGGCCACGGGACCGGCGCGGACCGTCGTTGACAGGAACGCGCGGGGAGGCGAATGGAGCAAGGACGGGAATCGAACCCGCAACCTCGGGCTTGCGAAACCGGCGCTCTGCCAATTGAGCTACCTCGGCCCGGCGCAACTCGACCTTTTCATTTCAAAGCGGAAGCGCCTGTCTGACAGTTGTCTCGAAGGTACGAATCGGTCACCTCTCCCGTCTCGCCCGCGTCCTTGATGTACCCCACGGGCACACGCCTGGGCAAAATCGGCCTCGGACGCAACGTTATACTTCGCACAGATACAGCTTATGCGATTTTAATATCCAGCGGCATTTTCGGAAGCCACATGGGCAAGACTTGTACTACGTGCTTCAGCCTGCGAGGTTTTCACGATTGCAAGATTTAAACCCACACAGGTTGAAGCCGTTGCTACTACCGAGCGACCGCTGCAGCCATTGCAATCGCCGGTTGAAGCCCTTTCATCATCGCGGCGAATCCCGGCAGATCGAGCGATTGCGGACCGTCGGACAGTGCCCGCTCAGGGCACGGATGCACCTCGACTATGATTCCGTCCGCGCCTATTGCAACCGCAGCGCGTGCTGCCGCCGGCACCAGACTTCGCCGACCGGTGGCGTGTGACGGGTCAACGACAATGGGCAAATGGCAAAGTTCCTTCGCCAGCGCGACGCCTGCGAGGTCAAGAGTGTTTCTCAGTTCGGAGTCGAATGTCTTGATGCCGCGCTCGCACAACACCACGTTTGGATTGCCGCCTGAAAGCAGGTACTCAGCGGCCAGCAGCCATTCCTTGATCGTCGCCGATGGGCCTCGCTTGAGCAGCACTGGGCGGGGCACAGTCGCGAGACGGCGCAGCAACGGATAATTCTGCATGTTGCGAGCGCCCACTTGCATCATGTCCGCGTACTCGACGACCGCGTCGAGGTCTTCAACGCCCATCACTTCGGTAACGATCGGAAGCCCGGTTTCCTCGCTCGCTTCCTTCAGGATTTTGAGTCCTTCAACGCCGAGGCCTTGGAAATCGTAGGGCGAAGTTCGCGGCTTATACGCGCCGCCGCGGAGCAACTGAGCGCCCGCAGCTTTGACTCCGCGAGCCGTCTGCATCAACTGGTCGCGTGACTCCACCGAACACGGTCCCGCGATCACAACCAGGTCCGGCCCGCCGATCTTTACGCCCTTGACGTCCACCACCGTGCGCTGCGGCTGAAGTTCAAGACTGACCAGCGTGAACGGCTGCGAAATGGAAATGATGTCGTCCACACCCGGGGCCACGCGCAAGGCCTCGACCTCGCTGCGGCGACCGCGATTTTTGCCGACCACGCCGACTACGGTGCGTTCGGCGCCTTGAATCAGGTGAGGCAGAAAGCCGCATTCCTTTATTCTGTCCATGACGTGTTGAATCTGCTCCTCCGTCGCTGTTGCCGACATATTGACGATCATTGCGAGTCTCCTTTAACGATCAGTTTTTGAAGGCCACGAGGGCCACGGGGGCGCATAAAAAAAGCCGCGAACCCTGTGGGTCTCGCGGCCAGTCCTGGGAATCTTTTCGCGCTACCTAACTTCTTGCCTTACCTCGACTCGCGCGCGATCCGTCCCTGGCCGCTTCCCAACCAAGGGAAGCGGTACGTAAAGGCGAACCAGTAATAATAGCGCGTGTCCATAATTGAGAAAATTACAATAGATAAAGCTGCGAGACGAATGCTACAAATAAACTATCCAAATGTCAAGGATTTCGGTGGAACAGGCTTTTTATCCTTCGGCGAGCCTCAGGGTAAAAAGCCTGTTCTACTCACTCAACTCCGCGCTTCACGTCTTCGCTCAGGACAATAGCCTCGGCTACTTCCTTCATCGACTTTCGTCGCTGCCGGCTCTGGCGCTGAATGGTGAGGTACGCTTCCTCCTCGGTGATCTTAAGCTCGCGCTGTAGAATTCCCTTCGCGCGCTCGACCAATTTCCGTGTCTCGAGCTTTTCGGAGAGATGGACATTCTCGCTTTCCAGGCGCGCCATCTCAATTTCCGCTCCCACCAAAAATCCGATGGTGGAGATCAGCTTGATTTCGCGCTCGGAATATTCGTGCGGCTCGCGATTCTGTAGATTGATAACGCCGACAATCCGGCCTCGGCACAATACCGGGACGGACAAGAACGCTTCGAACTTGTCCTCGGGCAAATCCTTGAACAATTGAAAACGAGGGTCCTGCGACGCATTCACGGCCACGGCCACCGGTTTACCGTGCTCCGCAACCCAGCCGGTGATTCCCTGCCCCAGCCTCAGCTTGAGTCGATCGACTACGTCGGGATGCGCATTTTTCGAAGCTCGTAAAATCAATTCGTCGTCTTCAAGCCCATAAAGAAAGCAAGAATCGCAGCTCACCACCGAAGCCGCGAAATCGACGATGTGCGTCAGGACCTCTTGCAGAGGATCTGCAGACGCCATGCTGCTGGCCATTTTGTGTAGGAATTCTACATCCGCGTTGTCGTCCATGGTCTGTTTGGATATTCCAGTAGTCACACTACGAGGCTAAGCGTGTGCGCTGTGACTGTCCAATTCGTCCTATGGATGCGTTCCATAAGCTATAGCTTGCAATTACGATTTATTGACAACTGGTAATATATCGAATTCGGTCGATTTCCCGAGGGCTGCACTGAGATGCAAATCAGTCGCGTGATTCATGTTTCTGAAATCACAGGCACAGCGTAACTCAGTCCATCCATTCGAGATCGAGGTCCATTGACTGAAGCCCTCGTCGTAGGATTCGACACGTCGGGGCTTAAGCAGGCTGCAAAAAAAACCTTTGGCGCGTCATTCCGAGCGAAACGAGGAATCTCTCTTCGGTTTAGAGCCAAGAAAAGAGAGATTCCTCACCCGCAGGAGCGGGTTCGGCATGACAATTTTTTGAGTGTTTCCGAGGTCTGCTAAAACCGTGCCATACAACGACCGTCTATTTTCGTTTTTCCCGCAAGATCTCTGC
>JBEKCU010000131.1:0-11665 GCA_050014735.1 Candidatus Acidiferrales bacterium
AATTGGAAGACAGCATTCAGCAGGAGGTGGCTGCCTCTGCCGCCAATCAGGCGCTCGCGCCGCAGCCCGAGGTTGTGGAGCAAATTCTAGACGCCGCCGCGTCCACAGCCCCCGAGGAGGTCCCTGCGTTCGATCTCGAACTTCAGCCCGTAACGCTTGCCGGAAACGCCGAAGGCGAAGCCATGGCATCGGACACCCTCATGGCCGAACTGGCCGCGGATTTGGAATCGGCCACGATCTCCCTGGGAATCGGCAGTGATGCCCCGCATCCGATGGCTGCCCATCCCGCGCCGTCCGCGATTCCCACAAATGGCGGGTCGGCAGCCACGGCTCCTCCCAACGGCGCGCCCATGAGCGGGCTTCTAGGCGATCTTTTTGAAGAATTCCGATCCGAGATGGGCGAATCGAATACGGAAGACGAAGATCTGGAGACTCACTACAACCTAGGAATTGCGTACCGGGAAATGGGTTTGCTCGAAGAAGCCATCAGCGAATTCCAGAAAGTCGCCCAAGCCGCTGACAAAGGTCCCGCGTTTCGGTACGCCATGCAATGTAGTACGCTGCTGGGTCTCGCGTTCATGGACAAAGGCCAGCCGGCGATCGCCGCGATCTGGTACGAACGCGCTCTTAAGACACCGGGCCTGGATCAGGAATCCATCCTCGCTTTGCGGTACGATTTGGGTGTAGCACAGGAATTGGCGGGCGAAACTACCGCGGCCTTCCATAGTTTCTCTCAGGTCTATGCGATGAATATCGATTATAGAGATGTATCCGAGCGGATTGCTCTTCTTGGGAAGGCGCGATAAGCTCACCCTGCATGAAATCATTCCTTCGCGTGTTGCTCAGCCTCGATATCTTCCTGCTCGGCGTGTTATTGCTCCTCATTCCGTGGCTGGGATACTGGGACCATAATTTTTTTCTAGATAAGTATCCTGGGCTCATTCCTTTTCTGCTGCATCCTTCCATGCGCGGCGCCGTGAGCGGGCTGGGCGGGCTGGATATTCTGCTCGCCGGAAGAATGTTGCGGGGATCTGCGGATTCTGTTGCGACCACCCGGGTATAAGCCGATTCTCTGCTATGTGACTGACCGCAACTCCTTTGGACTCACGGAGACGTCTGTACAAACGTTGCGCGATAATATCCAAACGGCGGCGGCCGCCGGGGTTGACTGGATTCAAATTCGTGAAAAGGACCTTCAGACCCGCGAACTTTTGGAGTTGGTGCGAGTCGCGGTCGTGGACACACGCACTAAGGAGACACTCATTCTCGTGAACGATCGGCTGGACATCGCGCTCGCTGCGGGAGCGGGAGGAGTTCACCTCGGGGAACAATCGATGCCACTACAAGAGGTCTCTGAGTGGCGGCGTGCGACCGGCCACACTGGATTTCGAATCGGCGTATCGTGCCATTCGATGGAGGCGGCACACGCGGCTGGGCTCGATGGCGCTGACTACATCATCTTTGGACCGGTGTTCGCCACGCCTTCAAAGGCGGCATTCGGTGTCCCACAAGGCATCGAACATTTGCGCGCGGTGTGCGTCACGGTCGAGATTCCAGTGTTAGCGATCGGCGGCGTGACCGTCGAAAATGCCGGGTCCTGCATTGCAGCGGGTGCAGCCGGCGTGGCAGCGATCCGCATGTTTCAGGAGGCCCGCGATTTGGAGGCAGTTGTTAAAGGGCTGCGGGAAAAGTAGAACAGGCTTCAGCCTGTTTGGGTTTGATTTTTGCCGCGTTGGCGGAGTTCAAAACCAAACAGGCTGAAGCCTGTTCTACGGTAAAGCGAACGGCGTCTAGTGACAGCTCGCATTATCGGCAAACGCGCCACTGACAAGCATGGAATTCAGAAATCTGCCACAATCGGTAATTTTGGCGAGCGTTTGATCGTTCTGCAGGGCATTGGGAGTTACAGTGTTGGTGGCATTCATGGAATTGCGATTCGAAACAACTTGATCGGCCCACTCATCCAGGTTCCCGAACTCGTTTCGAAGGAGTTGAAACGCATTCTGATCGGAAGAGGTTGCCGCAACCAAACCCACCTGTGAAAGATCCATGTTCACATGATCGCGGTAATCCTGCGGCCACGTTCCCACCACCGGCACGTTATAGGTAAGAATCGTTCCAATCGCTCCCCTCCATTCCCTCATCTCGGCCAATTCCGAAATCGCGGCACTCGCAAATCCCCGTGACAATCCTGGCGGGGGTGGCTGCGGAGGCGGGGCGGCATTCGATTCAGAACCGGAACCGATTATGGTGAGCAGTATCCGATTGGGCTCGATCGTCACCGTCCCTCCCGTGATCTGGGTGAGAGTCTCGATATCCACATAAGAATGTCCGTCAATCTGTGCGACTGTGCCAAACGATTTTCCGTTGACGAATAACGTCCGGTCTTGCGTGCTTTGAGCGAACAGCAGTCCAGCGCAGGCCAAAATAATTCCGAACGAAATATAGTATGGAATTTTTCCGTGGCTTCTCATGGGTCACCCGCCTCGATGCGGACGCTTTCGTTAAAAGTCCTCGGAATAGATTACTGCGACAGGGGGTTGTCTTCCAAAGAGATTTCCCGGCAACGCGGGCTTCACAGATTGCGGAAACAAAATACCCGTTCCTATTTGGGACAGCCATTATGGCGTAGCCGTCGAAAATAGCCATTCGATCATGTTACGCAGGTGCTTGCGGCGATTTGCGGACGCGGTTTCTGAGACTTAAGAACGGTTTTTCGATGAAAAAGTACGACGCGCTGGCAAGCAGAATTATTACGGCTATCACGGACGCCCATTGAATGGAGAGGGGAAGTCCCGCGACGCGTTTTATAACAGAGTATCTTACTAATCCCTGGTACAAATAAATGGAATAGGATGTTCGTCCGATGTAGCGCACCCACGGGTGTTCCAACCAGCTCAAAAGAAGCGTCTCCCGAAAGGCAATAATTTGGACAAGCAGCACGGCGACCAGAATGGGGTCCACAACAAAGGCCACCGAGTTTCGGTACGTCGTGCCATAACGATTTTGCAGCACAACGGAGACGCCCAGCAGCGAGAGGGTGATGACGCTAAAAGCAGATCGGCGACAAACCGCGTGCCAAAAGCCGATAAGATACCCATACCTCAGCAATATGGCCAATAGACAGCCGATCAACAGATGATCGGCCCTTGTATCGAAGGCCATATAGATATAACCTTCCCAGACCTTGAACGCGAATTGCAATAATTCCCGGTTCACTTCTATAAATCCTATAAGCCCAAGAAGAACCCAGATCTGATGTACGGTCCGCTTACGAAGCAGAAAAAATAGCGGTGGCCACAGCAAGTAAAACTGCTCTTCCACAGCCAGCGACCAGGTGTCGCTCAAACCAGTGGCGGGGACCTGATGGGTGGCCTGAAAATAATTGTTAACATAAAAGAACGCGGCAATAGCCTGGTTGCGGATAATCAGCTTATGCAAAAAAACGGCGAGTACGACATACAGGAGCCACTAGAAATAGAATGCTGGGAAAATCCGCAAGCTTCTGCGGATATAAAAGTTTCGAAGCGACACAACGCCGGTTTTCTCATTCTCTTTAAGCAAAAGCCATGTGATGAGGAACCCGCTGAGGACAAAAAACATGAGAAGGGCCTGTCCTCCCGGCAAGCGCTCATAGCCCAAATGATAAAAAATAACGAAGAAAGAGCCCAAAGCTCGAAGCCCATCCGGGCCCGGAATCCGGGAGGCCTGGAGACCTGTACGGAGATTTTCGGGAAGTAACGACAGTCCATTCCTTGGGTGCCGAATCGACGGAGGTTCGAGAAGTGCACTGGGCAGACTTGTAGTTTTGGTCACTATCGCGTCCAGTGAAGATGCGCTCTCTCGATTGGGGACCGGGCATTATAACTGAAGATCGTTTGGCGTTGCCGATATTTTGTAATGGCGCAACGCGCGCGATCGAGTCACTGAATTGGCCGGTCCAGAGGTCACCGCCTAGCACCGCTTCGTGCCAAATTCCTGAGAACATTGTCAGCTCAACCGGAACGTCGGGTCGGCCGCCAGTCGTTCGGCGTCGTTGAGGTCCTCGTAGCCGGCCAAGCGGATATAGACCGACTGCCACGGAAGATCAGCCAGGTCCCCGGCCTCCGGAGCGTCGGTATCGCTTTCACACCCGCATGAATATTGACGAGGGCAATGGTCCAAAGGCTCGGCGGAAGAAGTTCAAAATAGAAATGTATGCTAAGGATCGAAACCACGGAGGCTGAAGAGCCAGTGCGACCTAACTCGAAATTTCTTCCAAAGCCAACCCGCCCGTGCGTGGACCAAACATCCCGATGGAGAGCACGACGACGAGCATGGAAACAGCGATGAACGCGAAAACTCCGGCGACTCCGAAATCGCGCAGGAAAAAGCCAATCAGGAAACTGCTGAATATGGCGCTCAGCCGGCTCCATGAATACACGAAGCCAACCGCTTGAGCCCGAACGCGCGTGGGAAACAGTTCCGTTTGGTACGCATGGAACGCAAAGGACATCCAGTTATTCGAGCAAGTCAGCATCACGCCGCACGCGATCAGCCAGACGGCGGTTTTCTGTTGCGCGAACAGAAGCCCGAAAACCGCAATGAAGACCGCGCTTGCCACAATCTGCCATTTCCGTTCCACGCGGTCCGCGATGCGAATCGCAACCAGCGGCCCAAGCGGAGCCGCGAGCGCGATGAGAAACGAATAGCGCAAACTCAGCGTGGTGGCGATGCCTGCGGCGATGATCAGCGTCGGCACCCACGATGCAAATCCATAGTAGCCGACCGTCTGGAAAAAATTGAAGACGACGAGCATCAGCGTGCGGCCCAGATATGGCGTGCGCAGGACTTCGGCAAAGCTTCCCTTCCCATCTTCTCCTGGCACGGTTCTTGTCACAGCGACAGCGGGCGGCAGCAGCCTTCCCAATTCCGATTCGACGCGAGCTTCCATCTCGGCAACAACTCGGTCCGCCTCCTCCAACTTGCCCTGTGCAATCAGCCAGCGCGGGCTTTCCGGGACTTCGCGCCGAATCGCCCACACGAACACTGCGCCCGCCGCGCCGATCAGCACGACCCAGCGCCACCCGTCGAGTCCCATCGGATGAAGCGGCACGAGCAGCCAGGCCACCAGCGCGACAAACGGGACCGTGCAAAACTGGACGACTTGATTGAACGCGAAAGCGCTTCCGCGCAATTCCTTTGGCACAAGCTCCGCGATATACGCATCGATTGTTACTAATTCCACGCCGATACCGATTCCCGCGGCGATTCTCCACACAAGGATCCTCGCGGCGGAATGCTGAAATGCCATCACGATGGTTGCAACGGAGTACCACAACAGGGAACACGTGAAAATCATGCGGCGGCCGGACCTGTCGGCCGCAAATCCGAAGGCGAGGGTACCGATGAGCAGACCGACAAAGGTCGCCGCGACAAAGCTGGCGAGTCCGCTAAAACCGAAGAACGATGCCGATGTGCTCGAAAAAATCCCGCTGCGGACAAGGCCGGGTCCGATATACGCGGTGAAAAAAAGATCGTAATACTCGAAGCACCCGCCGAGCGAGAGCAAGAATACGAGTTTCCAGACAAATCGCGTCGCGGGCAGCCGGTCAAGCCTCGCGCTAATCGCAGCCGCACGCTCGGTGGACATCGTTTTCAAATCTGGGTGCGCCACACCATGCTATCCAGTTATCAACAAAATCGATATTTGCGAAAAAACTCAATGACTGTCATCCCGAGGCGCGTTACATGCCGAGGAATCTCTCTTGGATTTCCAATCGAAGAGAGATTCCTCGCTTCGCTCGGAATGACAGGCCAAGGATTGTTTCGGCTGTCTGTGCGTCCTGTTCGATATGCAGACGGCGATAATCGAAACCCAGACTGGCCGCCAATCATGTTTACGGCTGCCAGGCCGTTGGCGCCAGTGCTTCGATATCGCTTTGCACATCGACGACTGCGGGACGGCCACTGGAAATGGCGCAGTCCAGAGCGGAGCGCAATTCGCCGGGTTTTGTGACGCGAATGCCAAGCGCGCCAAAACTCTCCGCGATGGCGGCGAAGTTCACCTTCGAAAAATGCCACATTTCGCTTTGCTTGCTGGATGGCTTGCCGTCATAGGCATGGCGGAAGATCGTGGTTTCCTGGTTCAGCGAGTCGTTGTTGTTCACGATGGTGACTGTGGGAATCCGGCAGCGCACCGCCGTTTCGAGTTCTTGCAAGTGGTACCAAAATCCTCCGTCGCCCGTGAAGCAGATTACCGGTTTCCGCGGCAGCGCGCATTTTGCTCCAAGAGAAGCAGGAAACGCCCATCCCAGTGAACCTGCCGCCCGAATAAAATCCCAGTTTTTTCCCGAGTTTGTCTGATCGACCCAAAGCTGCTGCGCCGACCACATCCCGGCATGGCCCGTGTCGCACACAACGATGGCATCTTCCGGTAGCCAGTCTCCAACTTCCTTCAGGATCCGTTCAGGACGCATCGGAACAGCATCGGAGCTTCGAAGAGGCAGCACTACCGCACGCCATTCTTTCACTGCGGCTCTCGTTTCCGTGGCCCAGGAATCATCCGGTCGCACATTGCTCGGATCGCCGGCGATGGCCTGATTCAACGATTGAAGCGCGACTTTCGCATCCCCCAGTAATGAAACACGATTCGGATAATTCCTGCCCAAATCGCTCGGATCGATCCCGATTTGGATGACTGAAGTGCCCGCAGGCGGAATTTTCCAGAAATGCGTAACCTGCCCGCCCGTCTGGCTGCCAACGAAGAGAACAAGATCGGCCATTACCAGGATTTTGTTCGTGCACGAGCGCGAATAGGTTCCCGGAACACCGATGTAGAGAGGATGATTATCCGGAAACATTGAATAGGCATTCAGAGAAGTCGCTACGGGAATCGATAACGCCTCGGCAAGTTTCAAAACCTCGGGTCCGGCACCGGACCATCTTGCGCCGCCGCCCACAACAATCACCGGTCGCCGCGCCTCCTTCAAGAGACGTGCCGCTTCCGCAACGAGTACCGCTTCGGGCGCGGGCCGGTACGCTGGAACCCTTGCCGACGATTGCTCAATCACAAGCTCCAAATCCGCCGTGTCTTCTTCGATGTCACCTTCTTTTCCTGCGAGCAGCAGATTCACCGGACCGGGCGTCCCGGACGTAGCCTCGCGAAACGCCTGGCGCATCAGGTCCGCCAGCCGGCTTGCGGTATCGACTTGAAAATTTGCTTTCGTGACTTGGTTGAAGATCGGGTAGTCGTCAACTTCCTGATAATTCACCTTGTGCTTCTGATGGCCCAGCCGCCCTCCCGTGAATGCAATCACCGGGCTATGCCCCATGTAAGCATCTCGCAATCCCGCCGCGAGATTGGCTGCGCCCACGGCCTGGGCGGCACATATTCCTGGCCTGCCCGAGGCCCGCGCGTAACCGTCCGCCATGTAGGCGGCAGCCTTCTCTCCGTGCGTCAGCACACGCTTGATGGGCATGTCGTCCATCGCTGCGAGAGCTCGGCTGAGGATAGTTGGAACAAAAAAGAAAGCGGTCACGCCCTGATCGTTCAGGAAATCCGCGATGAATCGGCCGCCCGTTGTTCTTGGCAAAGTCAGCCCCCAAACCGCCAGTGGGACAAATTTCAGTTTTCAGATTCTAATTTTGCATTGGGAACAGTGGTGCCGGCGGTGAGACTCGAACTCACGACCTAGGGATTATGAGACCCTCGCTCTACCCCTGAGCTACGCCGGCGGAACAAAGCGATCTATGTTAAGGACCGCCTCCAACTACTGTCAAGCAAGGAACAGGGAGCCGGAGCACAAAGGTCGTCACGGGCACCGAATCACTATCTGGAACAATAAATCGAGATTCGCCAGGTTCTCGACATTATCGAAGCCATCTTGCTGAGTCGATGGGAGGCTAACGGCGGCTTTCAGTCAAGGCCCGGCAGTACCGAGGTACCGTTGACCCCATCTGTTTTAGATTCTACTCTGCAAACGGGCAATTCGAGCATAACTCTTCCGTAACCAACGGTTAGAGCTACGTGGCGGATTACTGCCCAAGGGTGTTCATCGTTCGATCGGAGCGATGGGTGCCGGAGCATCGTGGGCGCTAGTGCCGCGACGTCCGCGGGTTCCAGCGTGTTGGCACAACGTACGTCTGTCTCGCCGCCGGTCCCAGGCGGTTGAGGTCACTAGCTAGGGCGTGAAACCAGGCAGGCGACTGGGTCCACGCGGAGGTCTTTTCGTGCTGGGCCCAGTTAATTACACAATCTGGCTGGCCGTTTTCCTTGTGGAACTCTTCTCATTGCTCTGTCTGCTAAGGAAGAGAGCCTTCTCTCAGCATTTCACTCTGGTGCTTTATCTGTGCTTTTGTCTGGCGACCGACATTGGCGGTTATAGCATCATTAAAACCTCGGGTTACAATTCCAACGCCTACTTCTACTTTTATTTCTACTCGCAATCGCTGCTCACGATTTGTCTTTATTTTGTTCTGATGAATCTGTACTCGCAGGTATTTTCAGAAATGGGTGTGGGCAAGCACATTCGCGCGGGAGCCATGCTGCTGTTGGCGGCAACTGCTGGGATTTCTTTGCACATGGTCGCGGCGTCCACCGACCGGTTTGTTACGCTCTTTGTCACGGAACTTGGCCAGAATCTGTATTTTGTCGCTGTCCTGCTAACGTATTTGTTGTGGGGTGCAATGGCCAAGCTGCGAGAGAATCGGATCCGGCTGATGCAGCTTGTCCTGTCGATGGGCGTGTATGTGAGCCTGTCCGCAGGCAGCTATGCAATGGTTAATTTGTACCCGTACCATGAATTCTGGAAATACTACTTTCCAATTACCGCCATGTGTCTTCCAGTTTCCTGGGCCTACGCATTTATGAAGGTTTCTGAAGACGCGCGCATGGGTACAGCCAGGATACTCGCGCCGACTCGATGATTGCTGGAGTTGTCCTCGCGATTTCATTTTTGATGCTGGCGCGGTTCTTCGTTTCGTACTGCCACTCCCTGATCGCGAAATCGCGAAGTTATGAACTCTCCGAACAGGCCCGGAAGATCTCCGGCGTCGCTGCGCATATGGCGCGCGGGGACCAATTTAATCGGTTGCTGTCGTTGATCGCGCTATGTCCGGGAACAGGAGGAGACGCGAATCGGGTCCGCGCAGTCTCGTCCTATTTCAACTTGCTTGGACTAGCGCGAACACTGCTGAGCGGGGTGATCCCCACCGCGGCGCAGTGGATCGAGGCCGAGCGCGGCGGGTGCGCCTATGTAGCCGCGGTTGTCCTGGACCGGCGAATCGCCTACAGTCGGAACCTACTGGCGCATCAACAGGCGAGTAATCAACTGTAATCGAACCATTTATCTCGTCGGCGCGCGCAGGGGCACGGTATCCCGTGCCCGTCGAGCCACCGGCGGCTAGTGTCCTAATTTCAATTTTAGTTCGGGTGTCGGCTGCCTAACCCTGGGAACGCCAATCTCCCGATTGGCGTTTTGTGCTTCTGTACCGCCGCCAATCGGGAGATTGGCGTTCCCGGGGTTAGCCTCCGAAGTCGCAGCCTCACATTTCGTCGAATGCATTTCTCAAAATTAGAACACCCACAAGCGACATTGTGCGTTTCTTCCCCTGTCTTGCTACCATGATTGAAGAAAAAGGCGAATGAACGCGGAATCTAGGAAGTCCGCAAGATCGAATGACCACGAAACTTCAGCAGCGGGTCCTTGAGACAATCCACCGGCATTCAATGATCCGGGCCGGAAATCGGGTAGGGGTGGGTGTTTCCGGCGGAGCGGATTCCGTCGCGCTGCTCCACTTGCTCGCGGGATTGCAAACGGAACTCGGAATCCGGCTTACGGTTCTTCACTTCCACCATCAGCTTCGCGGGATGGAAGCCGACGAAGACGAGCAATTTGTGAAAATGCTGGCCTCGGAATTCCACCTCGAATTTTTGTCCGGCCGCGGCGATGTTGCCGGAGAGGCAAGTCGCCAGGGCTGGAATCTCGAAGACGCGGCGAGGCGGATGCGTTATGAGTTTTTTGCTTCCTGTGCAGCGTCGCGAAATCTGGACCGCGTTGCAGTCGCCCACACGGCCGATGACCAGGCGGAAACCGTGCTGGCGCATTTGCTGCGTGGCACGGGCCCTGCCGGCCTCGCGGGAATCTATCCGGTGGCGGGCCTAACCGTTCGTCCGTTGCTGGAATTTGGGCGCGAGGAACTGCGTGGATACCTGTCCAGCCTCGGCCGCAGCTGGCGGGAAGATGCTACCAACCAGGATACATCGCGGATGCGTGCGAGGATTCGGCGTCGGCTTATCCCGCTGCTTTGCCACGATTTCGAGCCTTTGAGCGTCACACGCCTGGCGCGCCTGGCCGGCCTGGCGCGCGAGGACGAAATCTTCTGGCGAGCTCTAGAGGAGGAACGCTTTAGGACACTTACGTCTGCCGATGCATCCGGCCGCGTGTCGGTAAAGATCGCGGACTTATCGTCCCCGCTTCCGTTGCTTGCCTGCCTGGGTGGAAAGGCGAACGGCGGCTTCGACTTTCCTGAAGCGCCCGCACTCGCTCTGACGCGGCGTTTGGTGCGCAGGATCGTGGCCGGAATGCGCGGAAGCAGACAGCAGGTGACGGCCCAGCACGTCCAGGACGTGTTGGACCTTGCTACGAAATCCCAGAGCGGCGCCCGTATCGAGCTTCCGGGAGTCACGATTGAACGAACATTCGATCGCCTCGTATTTTCCGCTGCTTCGCAAGAAGTAGAAACCGGAGATATCGACGAGGCAGCAATCCCAAGCCACGGATTCGAGTATGCTGTTTCAAAGCCGGGGCCGTCCGAAGTGTCAACCGTTGTCGTACCGGAAATTCGGCGCCGGTTCAATTTGAAATTGGTTGACTGGCCCCCTCCACCGGGCGAAACTGTACAGTACGGGCAGTTAGCCGGGAATGTTTATAGGGGAGTAATCGATGTCGCGAGACTCCAGTGGCCGCTCGTCCTTCGGAGCTGGCGTCCGGGCGACTGCTATCGCCCCCACGGACATCGGAGCGTCCAAAAGCTGAAACGCTTGTTTTTGGAGTCCCGGCTCCCTAGAAGCAGCAGAGCCAGTTGGCCCGTGTTGACCAGCGCCGGACAGTTAGTGTGGGCTTCGGGGTATCCGGTGGCCGGCGATTTTGTACCTCATTCGGGAACGCGAACTGGTTTAATTGTTGCAGAACAAGTTTTGAAAGACGCGGGCGCGACTGCTTAGGCCTTGCGAAGTTTTGTGAAGTTTATTCCCGCAGGCTGTAAGTATTACCCCCACCCGTGAGGCGCGCTCGTGGGATAATAGAGGCGGAATAAATGGATTACTTTGGCCTTTCGGATGCATCTAATCTTTCAGATGCACAGGTAAAATCCAGGGGATCTGGCGAGAGTGCCAGTTGGTTCAGCAGTTTCACTTTCTGGTTGCGCGGCGATCGCCAGGGTGCCGCGCGGCGGAAAAATTCGGCAGGTGAGGTAAAGCCGTGAACCCGAGTTCCACATTAAAAACCATCATGTTTTGGTTGTTCATTATATTGCTGGGCGTGCTGCTATGGACGCTCGTCTCCAGGAGCGGCCAGTCGGCCCGCGAGGAAGAACCCAGCTACAGCGAGTTCATGGCGCAGGTTGACCGCGGCAACGTGAAGGAAGTCACGCTGTACCTCTCGCCCACTAGCTATGAAGTGGA
>JBEKCU010000132.1:0-12889 GCA_050014735.1 Candidatus Acidiferrales bacterium
CGGAGCTGATGACCTTGCAACACGCTGACACCATAATCGCGTTTGTGGCCGTGATGCTGGCGGCGAGCCTCGTCGTCACAGCCGGCGCCCAGTTCGTCGTCAGTTTGCTCGGCTTGCGGGGAGCGAACCTGCGCAGAAGCCTTGCGGACCTGTTCGAGACGGCGTGTCAGGATCGAGACGCGAAGCGCTACGCCAAGGAAATCTCGCGCAGAGTCTTGCGTCACCCGCTGATTTCCGGATCGACATTTTCACGCTTCGGCATTCGAGTGGACGAACTCCCATTCGTACCCCCAGACGCAGGAGGGAAGCTTCGGTGGGCAGGCAACGGAATCCCGTTCCTTCCCTCGCTGTTGGGGGCGCTTGCCGGATGTTTCGCCTTGCCCATTGCGCTTGTCATCATCCAATTTACGTCATCCGTGGATTTCTGCAAATATTCGGACCTTGTCACCGGCCATATTCCCGCGCTCAGTGTATGCGAGCATCCTTGGCGCAGCGGCGCCATTCTGGGAGCGATTTTGGGAGGATTGATCAGCCGATGGCGGCTGGCTACGTCCGTTCGTCTCGAAGAACTCATTGCCGCACTTGATAAGCTATCCGCGCCGCGTGACGGCACTCTTCCCGACCCGGCACAGCGTGCCATGCTCGTGATCGCCGGCGAAGCGCAGAGCGGGCGACGCCCCAAGATGAATGCAGTTTCCGCACAATACATTGACCGATCGTTTCAGGAGACACTCGATGATGAGGGTGGGGGCGTAGCCGTCGCCGTCGAAAAAGCGGTCACGCAGATTCCCGCTCATGCGGAAGCGCGGCTGGACGGCTTGAACTCGTGGTTCGATCACGCGATGGACCGCGCCTCGCAAAGATTCACTCTGCAGGCCCGCATGGTAACTTTTGTCCTCTCTGTCCTTCTCGTTTTCGCCGCACATCTGGACGCGATCCGTTTGTTCCAGATGCTGTCATCCGACGCTCAGGTACGCGCACAGTTGGCCGGCAGCGCCGACGCGATGATCAGGCAATCGGAGCAACTTTCGCGAATAAGAGATGGGGCAGGATTGCAGCCGGCAAGAGAAGTTGCGCGAAGTGTTGTACCCGACGTTTACCGCAAGGCTTTGGCCGTTGTTCTGCAACCCGCACCTGCTGCGTCGGAGCAACCAAAATCAAAACCGCGCTCTGCCTCGCGGAGCGTTGTACCGGCTTTGTCCGGCGATTCCTCGCAGCTATCCGGTCGTGATTCAGCGGTGACGAATGCGACCCAGGAGCCGCCAGCAACGGGAGAAGCTGGTCAATCCGCAGCACCTACCGCTCAACCTGCGGCTGCAGCGCGGCCCAAGCAAAAGATACCGAAGGCAGAAACGGAAAAATCCGCAGCCGCACCTACGCCAAGAGAGAACAATCCCGCATCCGAAGCGAAAGCCCGGGCAGCGAAAGTCAGTGACGCCGACAAGCTGATCGATCATTCCGCCTCGCTTAGACGCGGGCTCGCTCGTTCTGAAATTCACCTGCTTCCCGAGAAATGGCCGGGCTGGAATCCGACCGAACATGAGTTGCCGGGTCTTCTCGTTGCGATAGCCTTCCTCAGCCTCGGTGCGCCAATCTGCTACAACCTCTTGAAGAATATTGCCAGTCTTCACCCGCTGCAGGCGATGAAGCGCGAGTAGCAACGCAAGCAGGACTGTCCGCTGCTATGCGGCGTTCTTTGCCGACTGAGAAACACCTTGGGCACGAATCATCCAAAGGCTCTCCCGCACGGATTCCGGGTTTAGTCCAGCCGAGCGACATACGAATGGGAAGTCCTCTTCATCCTCGAATAGAAAATATTCGGCTTTGCACTTGTGCCGCGCCGTACCGCGAACCCAATCCGCGATAGCCCCGTTAATGACCGCTAGCCAGAGTTTTTCATTGGCGCTTCCTTGATTGTGGAAAACGTGGCCATCCATAAGTGGCTCCATTTAGGCTCCTCACCTCGGTGTATCGATATTCGCAAGAGGGGCAGCCGGATTCAATGGGCAAGACGAGCCGTTTTTGCCGGTACTCCAGGTTTAGTACTTCCAAAGCCCGGATAGCGTGCTAATTTAAATTTGAGTTCGGATGTCGGCTGGCAAACCCTGGGCACGCCAATCTCCCGATTGGCGTTTTCTGCTTCTGTACCGTCGCCAATCTGGAGATTGGCGTTCCGAGGATTAGGCTCCGAAGTCGCAGCCTCACATTGCTTCGAACGCACTTCTCTAAATTAGGACACTTCCGAAACGCGCCGTTGCTTACAAACACGGCCGGGTGTACAGTGACCCCAACGAAAGGTAGCCACGCGAGCTAGCTTATGATCCGTCGCCTAACCATCGTATTCACCGTTATCGTGTTCTTAGCGGCAATATTTGGGTCGTCCACGCCCGCGCAAGTTCGGGGAATGCGTGGGGCTGGTGCGGGGCCTCGATCGGGCGCGTCATTCAGAGTTGGAGTAAGGACTGGTCTTGCCCGTCGAGGACAGCGTCAGGGATTTCCCGGTTACCCACTCCTGCCGTTCCCCTATCTCTACTCAGACTACGACTATGACGCGGTTCCGGCGGAGGCACCTCCAGTTCAGTTCTTAGTAGCACCGCCCGTTCAGCCGCCTGCTCCAGCGGCTGTCCCAGTCGAATCATTGCTGCTGGAAAATCACAACGGTCAATGGGTACGCATTCCCACTGGCGGTCAGCTGCCGGCTCCTCCGCCATCGATCCAACCAGATTCCGCACGAGCGGCTACACCAGGACTGGGAATGGCAAGTCAAATGGAAGCGGGCCCGCCCGTTCCTCCGCTGCCCCACACAGTGCTTGTGTTCCGTGACGGGCGCCGGGAAGAAATTGAAAAATATATAATCCAGGGCAGCGTCATCGAAGCCAGCTCGGATTATTGGAGTGCTGGTTCCTGGACGAAAAAAATTCCCATTGCCGAATTGGATGTTCCGGCGACTCTGAAAATCAACGAAGAGCGCGGCGGGAAATTCAATTTGCCGTCCGCACCCAATCAAATCGTCGTCCGCTTCTGAAGCGTCATCTCGCATATTCGGATCGTACAGCGAGAATCCGACACGTCTGTTAGCAACAAAATCCTCGTCAATCGTTCTGGTTCCACTCATGATCCAGTGGGTCGACGCGCGGCGCCTTCGAGCCATCATGCGAGGCGTTTGATTTCTCACCGAGGCTCAGCGTTCGGGCCGCTTAGTGCATGAGCAGCGCCACCTGCTTGCCCGCTAACAGGAATGCGCCCACTCCAAAATCATCCGTTGTGGTTGCCGTTGTCGTTCCTGGACCGGAGCCGGAAGGCTGCACGTAGACGAGCAACCTGGACGACTGAACCGCCGTGTTGGCGAGGAAATTCCATGCGTTCTCAACTACCGGGAGATGCGTGCTTTGATTCGGAATTCCCGCGCTTATCCCCTAGGCGATCCGGTAGACAAAGAATGAAGTGCCGCTGCTCTCCGGTCAGGCGTAATCGGTGCCTCCCCGGTGCGAGTTCCAATGGCCGCCGGGCTGCTGGCGCTGGGCGCCTGCGCCATAACCGTGAATGTGCTGAGGTACTCGGCATAATGCGGATCGGACTTAGGCAGAACAGAAAGCACCTTCGAGTGCGCGGCGAATACCCAGGGCGAACAAAATGCTTCGCTACCCAACGCGCGAGGGAGGCCGGTGTTTTATCGGAATCCACGGTCCCCCGCAGAGCCGCAAACGAAAGACAAAGAATGGAAGAGGTTCATCGCACAGGCGGAGCAGATCCGCGGGCCGGTCGATTCGCCGTCGCCGGCGGGATTATGCCGTTCATTCTCAAGTATTCGACCATCTGGCCGTAAATGTCCGTCCCATGGGAGCAGCCGAATACCGCCAACTCGAGCGCCGTGCTGGCATACGGATTTGGCGCGCGCTTCACCGGGCGGAGCATGTTCTCGGCGTTGATGGTTCCAATGGCTTTGTGCGCGAAGGCGAACGAGGCTTGCAAGTATTGGAGAATCTGGTCTTTCGTTTGGGCGGAAGCTGCCGCTTGACGCTTGGTAGCCGCCGTGGGGTCATCGGGGACGATGGCTCCATATAGCAGATAATTGGCCGTGGCAATATGCATCACCTGCTGCGCGAAGTTGCGCACGCCCTTAAATTCGCCGCTTGTGGGAACAAACGAGTACTTGTCCTCGGGCATGGCCTTGGCGGCGTCCACAACCTCTGTCTCAACAAACGAAAGCTGCTGATTCAATTGCGACGCTATCGTGTCGCTTGCACCGGACAGTGTCCCCGATGCGGACGGCGCGGGCGTCTGCTGCCCGCTCGCGCCGCGCACTAGGCTTAGGAGCACTACCAATATCGTCACCGATATTCTTCTCACAGTTTTCCCTCACTTGAAGTCATCAAATAACTAATCTTTGTGGGACGTGGCTTCACAGCCTGCGGAAAAGCAGCAAGACTTGTGGGTCGTGGCTTCAGCCACGACGTAAGCACATTGGTTTCCTCAGGGGTTTTAACCCCTGAGGCCCGCGAATGCCATTTTTCCGCAGCCTCTTCAGCCGCGACATCAGGGGGCCTAAAAAAATGGGCTTGAGCTCCTGAACTCCTCTCGAGCTCGGATCACCGGTCATTTATGAGATGGCTTCTCGTGATTCGGATCGCAATTCCAAGCTGCCGCCAGACACTTCATGCCCCGACCATGATGCACTGAAACATCTCAGTTTCGTCCCCCAGTCGTGGATGATGACTCGATTCCGTCTTGCTGGGGGATTCTTATGTCCTTCTCGTCAGAGGGTTCTTCCAACTTCGGACTAGTCGATGAATTGTCAGGACCGACCGTTGATCCACGGCTCGGTGATACGTGTGCAGGCACCGGAACAAGAAAATCTCGTACTACAGCCGAAATGGAATTGTAAGAAGCCTCCATCCATTTTTGGACGTTCGGTTGAAACGCAAACCAGCACAAAGCGAGGAACAGCAAGCACGCAACTGCAAATGTTGAGATCGAGACCCGGGCTGGAGGAGACTTCAGCGTGAGCGGGTCGGGCGGAGGAATTTGTAAAGCGTTGACGTTGGGTCGATCGATAGGTTCATCGGGCAATTTGGGAGCGATAACTTCTTTTTCAATCGGCGATCCAGGATCCATGGTTGCCAATACTTCGCTCATCGTATCCCGGTCGACCGCTTTCCTCTTCATCGCCCACGCGAATGACATCGCGCAAAAGCATATATTGTTAATGTTGCGAGGTATGCCCTCGCTCCGTTCCGCAATCAGTGCCCTCGCGCCAATGCTGAACAGCGGAGAACCGTTATAACCAGCCACCCATAGGCGATGATTTATGTAGAGATCGACCTCTTCGCGGGTGAAGGGCTCGATTCGAATCGAGTAGGAAACCCGCTGTCGGAGCTGCGCCATCGATGGTTTGGCCAACCGGTCGGCTAGCTGGGGCTGGCCTGCCAAGACGATGTGCATGAGTTTCATCCAGGGCGTCTCGAAATTGGAAAGCAGCCGGATGGATTCGAGCACTTTCTCATCGAGGTTTTGTGCCTCGTCGATGACGAGAATGAAGCGCCGCCCCGCTTGCATTTCACCCATCAAGACTTGACTCAGCACCGCGCGCATCTCCGGGAGATCCATTCCTTTGCCGTCAAGCCCAAGCTCAACGAGCATGTAGCGCATCAGGTCCGTGGAATCGCCATCGGTTTGAAACAAGAAAACAGTTCGCGCCTTGTCGCGAAGGCCCTCGAGATAGTGGAAAAGGATTGAAGTCTTTCCCATTCCAGGCTTGGCGATCAACGTCAGAAAACCTCGATTCAATTCCGTGCCATAGTTGAGGGTGTCGAGGGCTTCCCGGTGTTTGGCGCCGAGGTAAAGGAACCGCAAGTCAGGGGTTACGCCGAACGGCTGTTCATTGAGTCCGTAGTAGTCAAGAAATAACCGGTCCACGCCACGCCGTTCGATTAGGCCCAATGGACGTTCGGAATTCTCATCCCTGTGCGCGGTCGCCGCGCTTTCGTCATTCGCTGTATTTCGAATTTCCGGTTCGCTCACAACGCCAGCCAATTGGATGCCGGATCGGGACAGATCCGCATCGAGTTCGAGATTCGACGGCGGGATCATACAACGTATTCGTCTTCCTCGCTACCGAGTGCTTGCTGGACGCACCAAATTCCGGCGATGGCCACGCAAACAATCGCGCATATCCCAATGACCTTCGGAGAGTGGATTCTTGAGAGCTTCGCTTGTGCTTGCCTTGGATTGTGAACGAATCGGGCCTAACCGAAAGTGGACCGTTGCTTGCGCACACGACCATCCACGAGCGCGAGTTTTCTTGTTACACTCTTTAATGACCGAAACATGTAAAGAAACATGCGATGACGACGATGAGCGCAACTTCTCCATCGACGGTTAAGGCCAATTTGAGGCTTCCTCCTGGCCCCAAGGGACACTTCCTGTTCGGCAGCCTGGCGTCTGTCTCCCGCGATTGGCTGGGTTTCTATGACCAATGTGCCAGGGACTACGGCGACGTTGTCCGCCTTCGTTATCTTCATGTTTCGATATGTCTGCTGATGCATCCTCGCGACATCGAATACGTGATGGTCACCAATCCAGGAAATTTCACCAAGTCCACGGACTACCGCGCCCTTGTTCGCGTGCTTGGCAATGGCTTGCTGACCAATGAAGGAAAATCCTGGCAGCGCCAGCGCAGCCTGATCCAGCCGGCTTTCCGTCGCGAAAATATTTTGTCTTATGCTGGAGTGATGACGCGCGCCACCAACCGGATGCTCGGCTCCTGGACCGCCGGCGAATCGCGCAATGTACACGCTGACATGATGGCACTGACGCTCGAGATCGTCGCGCAATGCCTTTGCGGTGCGGACGTCGCCGGTGTCGCCGGCCGAGTTGGCAAAGCCATGGAAGTGGTTACCGACCGATTCTTGACCGATGCCGGCCATGCGTTGCTGTTCCCGTTCGATCTTCCCGATTTTCTTGCGCCGGCACGGCGGGATGCCATCCGCGACCTAAATAAAATCATCGATGGCATCGTCCGCGAACGGCGCGCTTCGCGTGAGCCGCGCGGAGATTTGCTCGACACTCTGTTCCATGCGCGAGACGCCGAAGGCCATCCGATGAGCGACGCGCAATTGCGCGATGAAATCATGACGCTTTTTCTGGCGGGCAACGAAACCACTGCGATCGCCCTGTCATGGACTTGCTACTTGCTCGGTCAGCACCCGCAGGTTGAGCAAAAACTCGCTGAAGAATTAAATGTGGTTCTCGGTGACCGCGAGCCTGCTCCGGAAGACATTCCCCGTTTGCGCTACACGGAAATGGTGCTGAAAGAATCCATGCGGCTCTATCCCGCCGTCTGGGGCATCGGGCGGAGAGCAATTGCGGACTGCGAAATTGGCGGCTACCGAGTGCCCGCCGGAACCAACATTTTCATTTTTCAATCCCTGACGCAGCGCGACCCGCGCTTCTTCCCCGATCCCGATACCTTCGATCCCGAGCGCTGGCGTGAAGACCCGATCCGTTCCGGAAAAATTCCGCGCTTCGCCTATTTCCCTTTCGGCGGCGGACCCAGAGTCTGTGTCGGCGCCGCATTCGCCATGCTTGAGGCGACGCTCCTGCTCGCCATGATCCAGCAAAAGTTTCATCTTGAACTCGTCCCCGGCCACGTCGTCGAACCTCTGCCCTCCGTGACGTTGCGCCCCAAGAATGGCATCCGCGTAACTGTCCATCGCCGCCCGAACTCCGGCGACCGACCTTTGGATGGTCCTGGAGCAGGTTCCGGATAGCCGACCATACATACTCTGACCGGCAAACCCACCTCAAAATGCTTGTTCTTAGTGAAGATTTGCAGGGTTAAGCGCGGTAGCAGTTACTTGCCGATCGCTGGGGTCAATTCACGCGGCCCAGGTATTTATCGAGCCACGCGAGGACTTCTTTGGAAAGCAAGGCGCTGTCCTGGCTGACGTCGTGGGCCGTCGGGGAAACCACGCGTCTCTTGTCGGCCTCCGGCGTGCCGATCATCTTGACCAGAGGCAGTTGAGCCAAGTCGGGCGGAAATGTAAAGTCGTACTGGCCATTGACCATGAGCAGGGGTTTTTTCAGCCGCGGGGCGAAATTCACCTGATCTTGGCCGGGCAAAGGACTCTGTTGGAAGAAGCCGCCGTCCAGGAAGATGACTGCCTTGAATCGGTCTTCCAGGGCCGTAAATATGACGCCGTACGCGGAGCCCTGGCTGACCCCCAGGTACGCCAACTTGTTTTTTTCGATGTCCGAGCGCGTTTCCAGATAGTCCACCGCGCGTCTCACCTCTTTTGATTCCTGGATGACCACCTGAACAAGCCCAACGCTTCCGGGAGGTGCCTGGTTCAAAACTCGTCGCTCGTAAGTCCCCTTATAGATGGGATAGATCAGAGCGCGGCCACTCTGGATAACATAGTCGATGAACGACATATCCCCTAGATTGTGGCTGTCCGGCAAACTGTTTACACGCGCGCTGGGAAAGAAAACTACGGCTTGAAACGGCGGACGGACACTTTTCGGAAGAAACAAGTACACGGGCACGCGCTCGTTCTCGTAGCCCGCATCCATGGTGATCCTCTGCTTGGTCCAATCCGCGGTCTCCTCCACGGCGCCGTCCGGCTGCGAGTTCAGCGGCCGACGGTCGTACGCGTATTGGTCTTGGTAGACCTGAAAGACCTCATCGGAGACCGGTTTCGCCTTGGAAAAATCACGCGCGTTCCGAATCACCGGCGCGGCAGCTTTGGCCGAGAGCGGCTCCTTGTTCAACACACAGCGGAAACCATTCATGGCAGAGCGGTCGAAGGGAGGCAGCGCCTCAGGATAGTACGCCTGATAGATTTGGGTCCGCCAAGCGCCGCCCAGAATGAAGCGGTCGGCATCAACGGCCGTCAAAGACCACTCCCGAACGTTTCCCGTCATGTCGTAGGTGCCATAAGGACCCACCGCCCTTGAGGTCCCCACCGCGATCGGCCCCTCTCCGCCAAAATTACTTGCGGCGATGCTGAATTCAGCCGACGCAACCGGAGCCGTCTTATACCATTGTCCGATGGCCGGGAGGCTCTTTCCGGCAAAGGCGGCGTAGGCCGCCGCTTCGTACCAGCTAACTCCGGATACCGGGTAATTATCCTCCCCAGATGGAAAATGGCCGCCTTTCCAGGTAGACGGCCCGGGGCGGCCCGTAGGATCACGCAGCAGTGCCATTGCCTGTTCCCAGGTCAGCTCCTTACCGTCCTTGATAAATGGCTCCTTCCAGTATTCCCGCTTTGTATAGCCCCCCTGGTCCACAAACTCCTGATACCGGCGATTGGTCACCTCAAACCGATCGATATCGAAGGGCGGGAGTTCGTAGTGCAGCCACCCGATAAAGCCGATCAAATTAACCCAGTGGCCGCCTGGCACGGGAACCATGCCGGTCTGCGTGCCCGCAGGTTGCAGCGAGAACTGCACGGCGTCCGTGGTGAACGGAGCGGCCACTAACTCTTCGGCCCCTGGCTTGGAAATTCTCCAGCGAAAATAGCCATTGGGAATTCGCGCGTGCTCCAGCGGAGTCGTGCCCAGCGAAAACCATTTACCGCCATTCGGAGAGGAATAATCCTGAATCTCGACCTTGGCTCCGGGCGGCGTGGACTGAACGGAGATGTTGCGAGTGGAATTCCGATCGATCTGCATGAGTTGCGGATTGCCAGGCTGATACTGCTCAGCCTGCCGAAGCACGAGAAACGCCGCCAGCGGTTTCTTCTCGCCAGCAAGCCTGGTGATTTCCGGGATCGCTTCTTCGCGCGCCCACTGGCGCCGTTCCGACTGCCGATACAGCCAGCCACCCAGCACGCTCACCAGCACGATGGCCGCAGCCGCCGTAACAACGTGCCGGGGCCGAATCACTACTGATCGGTGGGAAGCCTTCTCGAGCTCCTTCTTCACCGCTGTGAAGTCTTGCAGCCGGTCTTGTGAATCTTTCTGGAGACAGCCCCGCAGCAAATCCCGAATCTTGCCCGGAGTGGCAGGAGGCAAAACCTGCCAATCGATCTCGCGGGTCAATACGCCGGCTATCTGGTCTTGGGCAGTTTCGCCGAAGAAGGCTCGCTTGGCCGTCAGCATCTCGTACAGCACACAGCCGAAAGCCCAAATGTCTGTCCGCCCGTCCACGCGCCCGCCACGCGCCTGCTCCGGGCTCATATATGCCGGCGTTCCCATAATTGCGCCCGGCATTGTGTGAGCGCTCAACGTGGGCCCATTGAAATCATCTTCTTCCGTTTCTGCCGCATATGCCTTGGCCAGACCGAAGTCCAGGACTTTTACGCGGCCCTCGGGAGTCACCGCTATATTGGCTGGCTTGAGGTCGCGGTGAATGATTCCTTTCTCGTGAGCGGCTTCGAGGCCTTCCGCAATCTGTTTGGCGATGGTGAGAGCCTCTTCCACCGGAATCGCACCGTCCCGCTTGATGCGCTGCGCTAACGTTTCGCCGGGAACCAGCTCCATCACGAGGTAGCTGATGCCGTTTGAATCTTCCAGGCCGTGAATTGTTGCGATATTCGGGTGGTTCAGCGAAGCAAGCATCCTTGCTTCGCGCTGAAATCTGGCGAGCCGGCCAGCATCGTGCACGAATTCCGGCGGGAGAATTTTGATGGCTACGTCGCGTCTGAGCTTGGTGTCATGCGCCTGGTACACCTCGCCCATACCGCCCGCACCAAGCAGCGAGACGACATGGTAAGAGCCCATCTGGCGGCCCATCATGGATTGACCTGAGCTCTTGTCGAACATCCTTGCAGCAATCTCCACCGCCGGAGCATTCAGTAAACTCTCTGCTCCTTTTTCATTGAGGAGCAGCGATTCAACTTCGTGGAGCAGAGCATCATCCCCTGCGCAGACCCCTTTCAGGTAAGCTGTGCGCTCGTCTTCTTTTCGCTCGAGCGCCGAGTGATAAATCCGCTCGACGAGTTGCCAGCGATCACTCATCGTTTGACCTCTTCCCGGGTTCACAGGACTCCGCTTTTCCCATCTCACGTGCCAACCACGCCTTCGCCAATTTCCAATCGCGATGAACGGTTTCTTGAGAAACTTTCAACACTTCAGAGGTTTCCTCGACGCTCAAGCCGCCGAAGAAACGCAACTCCACGACGCGGCTCTTCCTCTCATCGACTTTCGCCAAGGCGTTCAGGGCATCGTCGAGCAGCAACAGGTCCTGTCCTCGTTTCGGAGCTGGCATCAGGGCTTCGTCGAACGTCACTTTTTGTGCGCCTCCGCCACGCTTGGCGTAACGCCGCGCGCGCGCGAAATCAACCAGAATTCTTCTCATCAATCGGGAGGACATCGCGAAAAAATGAGCCCGGTCTTGCCAGCGCACTTGTTTGACGTCAATGAGCCGAAGGTACACCTCATCGACTAATGCGGTGCTTTGCAAGGTATGGCCTGGATGTTCCCGGTTCATGTGCCGGTGAGCCAATCGCTTTAGCTCCGCGTTAACCAGCGGGACTAACTTTTCGAGGGCGGCCTGCTCCCCGTGGCCCCAGGCCACCAGCAGTTGCGTAACCCCTTGAGAAGGCGGACTTTCCATTGCGCGACACCATTCTTTTCAATGCAGGGATGACTCGGGCCGGACGAACAGGATGATCCGAAAAGCCCTCCGATCGTCGACTGGGACGTCGCGCTGTCCGCCAATGGAGGCTGAGTATAAGTCGGAGGCTCCCGGTAAGAAACAAAAAAATTAAAATGGCATGACAGTTTTCGCGCTCCGTTCCCGCCTCTCGTTGTGAGGGAGGGAACGCCATGATGAAATTCAACAGAACGAACCTGGGGCCGGCGCTGGTGATGGTTGCCGCGCTTTGCGGTATGACCCAAACGGTGGCGGCCAAAGAACCCTTGGCCTTCAAAGTTTACGTCATCAACTATGCCCGCGTCGATTCTATGACGCTTACCGATGCAGAGAGCGCTGCGGCTGGCGTGTTCCACAAATCAGGGGTCAACGTACAGTGGGTCACGTCGTTCGATCCGTCTCGGGAAAAACTAGAAGAGGTGTCTGGCCCCGGATCGAACAGGGCCTCGCACCTCTATCTGAGCATCCTGTCGAAGGCAATGACCGACCGGATGGGGCTGCCAGCCGAATCGATGGGCCTTGCTCCAGGTAACGGTGTGAACCGCCAGCATATCTATATTTTCTACAGTAAAGTACAGTACTTTGCGCAGAGTCCGATCTGCGAGGTTGTCGCAGGGAACCAATATTTAAGTCGTGTTGAGTCATTAATTTTGGGTCATGCGATCGCGCACGAAATCGGTCATGTGTTGTTGAACCTCGAAATACACACCGACTTAGGAATTATGCATGGAAGCTGGGACGCGAACGAACTGCGGGAAATGGCGCAAGGGCGGCTGGGTTTCTCGAGAGAGCAGCGTGAAGTCATTCGGACCGAGGTAGCCAGGCGGATGGGCTGGCAAGAAAACCTGCAAACCACCAGGATCGTGTTTTAGGGCATCGGTCATTTTAGAGATCTCGCCAACGGCATCGACTAAGTGAATTGGTTCAAGCCATAGGTTATCGAAGGAGGTCGCTGCCCGCGACGCTGCGACCGGAGAGTGCTCTGTGCGACAGTCCGTGAGTGTCTGCTCGGCGAGTAGACGTTCAACCACACGCGCTCCCAGCGCGGCCCAGGTGCTTCGTAAGGGTTCTGAGCATACCCATTCGTTGAGGCCATGTTACCCATCGTGCCCGGCAAATCGGCTGGAGTTTGCCGGCGACTGTTTACCGTCAATCGGATACCGCCTGGATTACGGGCTTAACCGGCCAATCTCTGCCCATTCTCAGGGCGTAGCGAGCTTGCGCGCTTCGGTAACGATTTTGGTAAGCCGGTTGGAGAGCCGGTCCAGGTGGCGGCGAGGAGTTCCGTTTGGC
>JBEKCU010000133.1:0-11576 GCA_050014735.1 Candidatus Acidiferrales bacterium
GGATTTCCACTTTCCCACAGCCACGGCGACGACGGGCTCGCCCCCAGCGTCACCGGGCAGATTCAGGAACAAGCCCCGAGTGCTAACTTATGACTGGACCAAAAACGGGGGGCAGGTCAGCGGTGGTGAGGGTAGCTCGCGAAAACTAGGTACCGCATCCTTCACCATATTTGTGAAGGATGCGGTTTTTTCTTGTCTTCACGGTCTTCAGAGAGGCACCCGGTAAACTGACCCGCTAAAAAGTATAGTGAGTCAGTACTTCTGCTTGGTAGTGTTCTAATTAAGAGAAATGTGTGCGGAGAAATGCGATGCTGCTGCGTCGGAGTCTAACCCTGGGAACGCCCGAACTCAAATTTAAATTAGGACACTACCCTCTACTTTTTAATCTAATTCCTAATCTCCCTCTCAGTCTATGTTTCTTAATACGAATGATGTAGTCTAGCCGATGGCACGTTAGGCGTATTCAATTCAAATGGAGGACCTATAAATGGTACGCAAAGCTTCGGCAGTCTGGAACGGTTCACTCAAGGAAGGCAAGGGAACAATCTCCACCGAAAGCGGCGTCCTGTCAAACACACGGTACTCGTTTTCCACGCGCTTTGAAAACGAGCGCGGCACCAATCCCGAAGAATTGATCGCGGCCGCACATGCAGGATGCTTTACCATGGCACTTTCAGCGCAACTTGGCAACGAGGGACTGACCGCGGAAAGCCTGGAAACGACCGCCTCCGTGACACTGGAAAAATTGGAAGCTGGTTTTACGATAACAAAAATTCATCTCGACGTTACCGCGAGAATTCCCGGCGCCGATCGAGCAGCCTTCGATAAAGCCGCGGCGAACGCCAAGGCCGGATGCCCCATTTCCCGGTTGCTCAAGGCTGAAATTACGATGACGGCCCAGCTTGTTGGGGCAAGCGCCACGAGCGCATAAATCACCGCATGGACGGATCGGATACTTGGTGGCGCCGGCGTCTCGCCGGTGGGTTTTGCTGCTCAATATCGGCAAGAACCGCCGGCAAGAACCCGGCACCACCAAAACCAGCACTCACACTCAAGCTTCGCGGAAACTGTGTCACTTTTGGCAATTGCCCCAACTCCTCAATGACTGTTAATACTGCCCTGTTGTAAGATTCGATAGTTTCAGTTCGGTTTTGAAAAATCAGAATCACGACGGAGAATTGGCATGCCAGGCAAGCTTCCTGTCCGAATTTGGGTTGGCACTCGAAAAGGCGCTTTTGTTTTTTCCTCGAAGGATCGAAAGAAGTGGGACGCGGGCGGTCCATTTTTCGGGGGCCAGGAAGTCCACCATATTGCTCAAGATCCACGCGACCCGAAGCGTTACTACGCTGCCGTGGGGAACGCCTGGTTTGGGCCCCATCTTCATGTCAGCGCGGACGGTGGCAAAACATGGGAAATTTCCGAGAAGGGCCTAGAAGTATAAGGCATCACCGGCAAGACGTGGCAAGTCAACGAAAAAGGAATGGAACTTAAAGAAACGCCGGACGCCCCGCTGAAGCGCATCTGGCATATCGCACCCGGTGCTGACGACGAGCCCGGCGTGGTTTACCTGGGCGCCGATCCCGGCGTGCTGTTTCGCAGCGGCGACAATGGCGCGAATTGGGAGATGGTTCCAGGCCTGTGCAATCATCCGACGCGTGAAAAGTGGAATCCCGGCGCCGGAGGAATGATGGTTCATTCGATCCAATGTTTGGGCAATGGGCGCCTCATCGTCGGAATTTCAGCCGCGGGAGCGTTTCGTTCGGTCGATTCGGGCAAAACCTGGGAACCATATAACGGCAATGTCCTGGTCAGTTTTGGACCTGAGAAATTTCCCACGGTTGGCCAATGCGTTCATAAATTAAAAGCGCATCCACTGAATCGCGAAGCTCTCTATCAGCAAAATCACTGTGGGGTGTATCGCGCGGAATTCACCGGCAAAAAATGGACGGACATCTCAAGAGGACTGCCGTCGCGTTTTGGATTTGCTCTCGCCGTCCCGGCAGCGGAAAAGCAAACCTTGTTCACCGTGCCTGTCGAATCCGCGGAAGAGCGGTTTGTTCCGAAAGGAAAACTGCGCGTCGCACGCAGCCGCGACGGTGGCCGTTCATGGAAATTCCTCACCAAGGGCCTGCCACAGTCGAATGCCTTCGTGCTTGTCCTGCGGGAAGCGATGACTTCCGACAACCGCGATCCCGCCGGCGTGTACTTTGGAACGTCCTCGGGCACGGTGTTCTACACGCGCGATGCGGGAGATTCCTGGCATGTCTTGGCCGATAATCTTCCTCCTGTCTATTCCGTATCGCCCGCGCTTCACTGATGCCGACAATCCAGTATACTAATAAGTTATGGTAGAACTATTTTATATAAAAAGCAAACCGGCGAAAGTACATCGAAACGATTCACGCGTTTTTCACAGGGTACTTTTTCCTTCCGGCGGGAAAAAATTACCGATACTTTTGTGAAAACCAAGTTGCACGGTTAAATGGAGCAGCGGTTTCAGCGATATACGGCGCGTCCAGTTTGGAACTATTCGTGCACTTAACCCCACGCTTGTCTCGATCTGATCCGTCCCCCAGATCTCGGCTCGCGGGTTCCTCAAAAGAGCAATGAGTATGCGCGGGTTGCTTACCTGCTGTTGTCGAATTTCAACGGGCGATTTGTCCATGATGACCTCGCTTGTTTGTGAACGCCGATAAGGACGGAGACCGATGGCTGCGACGATCCTACTTGTGGTCGCTGATAGTGAGTGCCGTAAGAATTGGCGCGAATTATTAGCCGATCAGGGATACAAAATCATTGAAATTGGAACGGGAGAACGGGTGCTTGATTTATGTCCTCACCTCAGCCCCGACCTGGTATTGATCGATGCACATCTGCCCGATGTTTCAGGCTTCGAAGTTTGTCGCCGTCTGAAGAGCGATCCGCGAAGCAAACACACGCCCGTGGTTTTAATAACGATGCTTTCAGACGACCGAGATTCCTCGGAAGCTCATGCCGCCGGCGCCGACGATTTCTGGGGCTCCCATCCTTCACGCTGGGAGGCGCTCACTCGAGTCCGATCGCTGTTGCAACTAAAATCCTACATTGACGAGCAATCGGAGGCGGTGATCGTTTCACTGGCCAGGAGCATCGAAGGCCGCGATCCATACACGCAGGGTCACTGTGAACGGATTGCAATCCTCGCCGCGAAGCTGGGAAACAGAATCGGTTTGCGCGACGATCAATGTGAAGCGCTTCGTCTCGCGGGAATGGTGCATGACATCGGCAAGGTAGTGGTTCCGGATGCAATTTTGTTGAAACCCGGGCGGTTGAACTTCGAGGAGATGCAGGTGATCAAGCAGCATCCCGCAGAAGGGGAGCGTATCTGTTCGCCTCTAAAATCGCTTCGTCGCGTGCTCCCGATTGTTCGGCACCACCATGAGCGCATGGATGGAAGCGGTTACCCGGATGGTCTTCGCGGCGAGAAGATCCCGCTCACCGCGCGTATTCTCCAGATTGCCGACATTTACGACGCCCTGACGACGGACCGACCCTATCGAGAAGGCCTCTCCTTGCAGAGAGCGCTGGAAACAATGTACGAAGAAGCTGACCGGGGCTGGCTGGACATAGAATTGGTCAAAATATTTGGAACGTTCGCCGTGACCCCCAAAACTATGAACGCAATGGAGTCGCAATGGCAATTTGGGAAGTCAGGAGTGAATTGAATGATTAATTCGGAAGCTTCCGCGTCAATGCGAATCCACGATAGCCAACAACCTTTGTAGTTTTTGACTGCCTTATCGATCAAAGGGGCTCGGCATGTCACTCTCCTGCAACTTCCGAACGGTTGTGACCGTCTTCCTATCCCGCGTGGGCAATTGCGTCGTGGAAATGGCGCTGCTGGTTCGCGTCAAGGGCCACACCATCGCGAAAACTGACATAGCGGCCCGAAACGGCGGGCGTTTTTTCCCCAGGGACGACGATGCCCGCCAGATTCAACGGGTCCGCCGCGGAGATCGTAATGATCTCGCCAGTGGGCAACTGCGTCCGGCTCGCGCGAAGGGATTCGACCGCCACGGGCAACGCAAATTGCTCGCCAAGAAAGCCACTCACAAATCGCCCGCCACGGATTTCGCCGCGGTCTTCCAGCCGGCGCAGTGCAATCAAGACTTCGCGCCACCGTGGAAGGATAGATTCATGAGTGAGCATCTCGCGAAAAACGACGCCGTAGCGCTTCAGGACCATCCAGCAAATTTTTCCCAACTGTTCGGTTCGATCCACACTCTCGCCGGGAAATAGGCCAGAAAATAGAACGGACCAGCGGCCGACGCTGTTTCGCGGCCGGGTGTTGCGCCCGGTTCCGTGCCCAGCGCGTCGTTTCGGATCGATTAAGGCACGCAGATTGTCGAAGCCGTCCGCGGTGATGAGGCCAACAGCGACAAGTTCCCATAGCGAAGCCTCGATTTCCGCCTTGAGCTTGTGCGTGCCGCGCACAATGTCGGTGAAAAAGGACGCGCCATTCTGCTTCAGAAATTGAAGAGTTTCGCGCGCGCCCGGACTCAATGCGCGATGGCCCTCCTCGGCAGCCTGGTGGAGTTGAACGGGCAACCAATCGGCATCGTCGCGCGCGAAAAATGCGATCGGCGCGATGCTGGTTGGCGTCACGCGGCGTCCGCGCTCGGAAGAATCGCTCAGCATGGCGGGATGAGGTGAAAGACGTCCCCATCCCACTGCCCCGCTCAAGCAGAGCTGATCCAGATAGTTCGGGTTGTAAGCGATAACGCGGCGCGCGAGAATTTGCTGTTCCCAGGTATTGGCCGGCGCTTCATAACCTTGCAACTGGCGTAGCGCTTCCAGCGTCCCGCGCTCGCCGAGAAGTTGTGTTCCCGAAGCAACGTGCTGCCAGCGAAAAAGCCAGCGCATGAATTGCGCCGCTGTTACCGGCTCGATCTCTTTGCGCAGCCTGCCAACAGTTAGCCGGTGAATCCGTGCGAGCAGCCGGCGGTCGCACCATTCTGTCTCAGCGCTGGAAGGATCTGTGAACTTGCCGCGCAGTACCGCGCCACTCGCTTCGATTCTGAGCAGTGCATTCTCAATTTCCGGCTGCGGCAAGTCAAGCAGGTCGGCGAGAACGCGCGCGTATACAGGGCCAGAATGCTGGAGCCAGCCCGTCACAAGCACACGCAGAACATCTTCGCGAGATTGGACCTGCGTTTCCACGTCGCTCATTGGCCTGTCGAAATGTGCTGCGGGGAAAAGCTGCACGAAGCTCTTAGCTCTCTCGGCAGGCACCCAGTACCTCTGGCCCGAAACAATTGCGTAGCCCGCACGTCCTTGCTCTACAAGTTCATCGAAAAATGTCCTCCAAGCCACGGTGGATTCGTAAACCGCAGTCTTAAGCGGAGCGTCCTTCGCGCTGGCATCATCCCCAGTCGATAGGTTGATTTGGGGGAACGCAGTCAACGTTTGAAGCACATCGTGAAGTTCGTCCACGTCGCGCACGTCTGGCCAAGATTCCTCGCGTACTTGAGCGATCGCCGAAGCGTCAAGCTGGCCAATCTCCGAAACAACACTGTCGGGCAGCATGCGGCGCATCTCGACAGCCCGGGCGCGGCGCTCTTCGAGTGGAGCGTCGTCGAGATATGCATACGGATTCGCATTCAGAATCTCGTGCGAAAATTGCGACGGGACGGGAGTATCCACCGCAACGCAGCGAATGGTTCCGTCCAGGATTTTCGCGAGAACTTGCTTCAGACCCTCCGTGTCCATTGCCTCGGTCAAGGCGTCCTTCATGACTTCTCGCACGAGAGGATGATCCGGAATCTTTAGCTCGCCTTCAAGATTTTCCGGACACGAAGCCGCGTCGGGAAAGACGACGGCCAGCAGATCGTCGGCGCGCATACGTTGAATCTGCGGAGGCACTTTTCGCCCGCCTTGAAATCGTTGCAGCGTCAAAGCGCGCGACGCATCCCATCTCCATCGTGCGGTGAAAATAGGCGACGCAAGTACAGCCTGTTCGAGAACATGACCGACCGACGCCGGATGCAAGAAGCGAAAAACGTCGGCCAGCGGAAAACTGTGCTGCTCGGCCAAAGAAATGTTGATGCCATCGTCTGTCGCCGACGCCTGCAATTCCAGATTGAACGAGCGGCAAAATCTCTTGCGCAGCGCGAGTCCCCAGGCCTTGTTGATCCCGCCGCCAAACGGGGCGTGCAGCACAAGCTGCATCCCGCCGCTTTCATCGAAGAAGCGCTCCGCGACGATCGTTCCCTGCGTGGGGATGGCGCCCAACACAGCGCGCCCCGCGACGATGTATTCCACGATTTGCTCGGCACCGGCTCGGTCAAGACCGCATTCCCGCTGCAACCAGTCCACGGCAGCGAGCGCGCCCGCCGAACTACGCGAGTCCGGACCGGGGGCTACATCGCGCGTTAGTTCGCCAACCTTTTCCCGAATCTCCGCCACCTGCTGCGAAAGTTCCGGCGTGCGAGACGGCGCTTCTCCGCGCCAGAACGGTATATTCGGCGCAGCGCCATGCGCGTCCTCGACCAGCACACGGCCCGCCGTGACCCGCCGGATGCGCCAGGAGCTGTTGCCGAGCAGCATGACGTCCCCGCGAAGACTCTCGACCGCGAAATCCTCGTCGACCGTGCCCACAGTCGTGCCTTCCGGTTCCGCGACGACCGTGTAGAGAGAATTGTCAGGAATCGCTCCACCATTGGTGATGGCGACCAGGCGCGCGCCTCGCCTCCCGTGGAGCCGTCCATTCACCCGATCCCGCAAAAGATAAGCGCCATAACGTCCGCGTCGCGCATTAATTCCTTCGGAAAGCATTTCGACAATCGATTCGAAAGCGGCCCGCTCCAGGTTCCGGTACGGATACGCTCGCCGCACCAGCGCGAAGAGCTCATCCTCCAGCCAATCCTCGGAAGCACAGAGCGCGACCATTTGTTGAGCGAGTACATCGAGCGGCGCCTCCGGTATCGCGATGCTGTCCAACTGGCCCTGGTGCATGGAGCGCACCGCTGCTGCGCATTCGATCAGTTCGTCGCGCGTGGTGGCGAAGATGCGTCCCTTCGGAATCGCTCCTCGCCAGTGGCCCGCGCGCCCGATTCGCTGCCAGGCAACAGAAATCGATCTCGTGGAACCGATCTGGCAAACAAGGTCTACTGCTCCAATGTCAATTCCAAGTTCCAGCGACGCCGTCGCCACCAAGGCTTGCACCAATCCGGCCTTGAGTTTTTGCTCCGCTGCGAGCCGTAATTTTCGTGAAAGGCTTCCGTGATGTGTGGCCACCGCTTCGCTGCCCAGGCGCTCGGCCAGGTGATGCGCCACGCGTTCCGCGAGCCTCCGAGTGTTTACAAAGACGAGGGTAGACCGATGCTGCCGTACGAGATCGGCGATTCGGTCATAAATCTCATCCCACATCTCGTGAGAAGCCACGGGTCCCAATTCGCTGGCAGGAACTTCGACGGCGAGGTCAACCTGACGTTGATGCCCGATTTGCACAATGACTGGATCGGGCCGTCCACTGCCCGTGAGAAAGTGTGCGATCGACTCGATAGGCTTTTGCGTGGCGGACAAACCAATACGAAGCGGAGAATTCCCGGTGAGCGCTTCCAATCGCTCAAGAGACAGCGCCAGATGGGAACCGCGCTTGTCGTCGGCAACGGCGTGAATCTCGTCGACGATCACGGTCTCGACGGTTCGCAGCATCTCGCGGCTCTTACCCGCAGTCAACAGGATGTACAGGGATTCCGGAGTGGTCACAAGAATGTGCGGAGGCCGCCGCAACATCGCCTGCCGCTCGTGCATCAGCGTGTCTCCCGTGCGCACGGCGGCGCGAATTTCCGGCATCGACAGTCCGCGCGCCATGGCCAGCTGCTGAATTTCGCCCAGCGGAATCTCCAGATTGGTCTTGATGTCGTTACCCAGAGCCTTCAACGGCGAGACATACAGCACTTCGGTGCGGTCAAGAAGGCCGCCCGACAATGCCTTGCGAACTAACTGGTCAATGCATGCCAGGAACGCCGCTAACGTCTTACCCGATCCAGTCGGGGCCGAGATCAATGTTGTTCGTTTGCGGAGGATGTGGGGCCAACCCTGCTCCTGCGGCTCGGTCGGCAAACCGAAGCGGCCTAGGAACCATTCCCGAACAATCGGATGAGCCCAATCGAGTGGCGCTGGTGCTCCATGTTGTATGCAGGGGTATTCCATTGAAAGATCGAGGATGTCGGGTCGCCGTACCCTTTTTATATCCTACGCGACTCAGGCGGAGAGACACAACGTCGATATGACAGACGTTTGGTACTGCAGGCTGTGTTACTCATCTTGCAGCGCGAACTCTGCAATTCCGCAACTACTGTCCCGCAGGATTTGCTGCTGCATTTCCTCCCGCTGTAGGCTTCGGAAATACTTCACCGTCGGCGAGCTCAACCTGCTTAAAAACTCCAATATGCTTGTCAGCGTCTTTTCCCGGACTAAAAGTCACCGTAACCGTGTCTCCGGGTTTAAGCGTATCCGAAGTAAAACCCTGAGCTCTCATGAGACGCACGGTAGCTCCGGTTTCGACGATCCAATGTACGACGTTTCCATTAGCGTCTCTCACGTCAAGAGCGATGGATCCATGAGGATTGGCCATCGCATAACTCGTAACCGTCCCCTTCATGGACAAGGTTTTCGTCATGTCGTACGCCGCGTATCCGTGGTGCGCGAGCAGCGAGGTGGAGAACAATAGAATGGAAACAATTCCTGCCAGAGTTACGATTGGCTTGGTTCTCATATCTCTCCCTCTTGATCGTTGATGTCGTGAATTACTGGTTTTCAATTCTGGCCGTCTGCTTGCACGGATTATACATATTTAATAGTCCAGGACAAACCGCATTACCCATCCGCAATGTTCAAAAAAAGGTGGGCATTCGCTGGTGTTAAATACTGCTCCAGCCACAAACACTGCGTTTTGATTCGTTTTCAGTGGGGTGCAGCCAGGGTAACGCCTTGGCGTCACCGCTGCCGCGATTTAGCCAGTGTGAACGAATCGTTTACACTCTCTTTACGGCCCGCAACTTACCATGTTCGCTGTGAACTGGCTTGCGGTGAGCTAAGCGGTTCGATTTTGGGAGACGCAAGGATGAACTTGGGACACATTCTGGTCGTGGATGACGAGCCGCAAATCCGGCGTGTGATGCGCACCACGCTCGTTGCAGAGGGCTACCAGGTTTCAGACGCTCGGACGGGAGACGACGCATTGGAACTGCTGCGTTCCGAGAAATACGATCTGGTGATCCTGGATGTCAACATGCCCGGCATTTCAGGAATTGAGGCTTGTCGCGAAATTCGCGCCGGCGCGGCGCTTCCCATTATTATGATCACAGTTCGTGACAAGGAGAGAGATAAGATTCAAGCGTTCGATGCCGGCGCCGACGGTTATATAACAAAACCATTTAGCTTGCCCGAACTGCTGGCGCGAATACGAGCTCTTCTCAGGCGGACCGGATTGCCGGCAGGAATGGACGGCGGCTATCTGCAACTCGGTGACGTCAAAATTGATTTCGGCGCACGCAAAATTGTCGCACGGAAGGCGCAAATCCGGCTGACTACAAAGGAGTTTGACCTGCTTTTGTATTTCGCCACGCATGCCAACAAAACTCTCACCCACCGGGAATTGCTGCATGAGGTCTGGGGGCCCGACTACGGCAACGAGCAGGAGTATTTGCGCGTATTTGTCAATCGGTTGCGAAAGAAGATTGAGACTTCTCCGAGCGACCCAAAATACCTGGTGACAGAGCCCTGGGTCGGATATCGATTTGAAATATCGACCTAGACAGGTTTGGCTACCGATTGCAGTTTGTCGATTAACCATCACAGCTAGTCGCGCTTGATTGGCTTTCCTGCCAGGGTCCCAACAGATTACCGATGCTCTGGGTAGAGAAAATTAACAAATCGTAAACTCCGCGCACCCTTACTGCATTAAGATACTTCTAACATCCTTACAATGAGCGATTTAGCTATCGATTACATCGATGCTATGCATGCTTTACTTCGATGAAAGGCTGTGGAATTAATATAGTCTTTATGGGATGTTTATGCTTTACTGGAGATGTGGGTCGCTCTAGCAAATGTTTTCGGAGCGGCCGGCGGAAGGGAGGGTTTGCATGGACGAATCGCCCATTAAAGTTCGGAACGACCAGGCTCAAACCCCGGAGCAGAGCGCACACGCCAGCCAGTTTGAGTACCCCCACGCAGCAAGGCTGACCAAGGATGAGATTTGCAGTTTTATCGAAGAAACGGGAGTTATACCTTTCCTGAACGAGGCGTCCCTCGAAGATGCTGTTTTTATCGCTGGCGCTCTCGCCGAATCCGGGATCCCCATCGTCGAAATTAGCATGAATTGTCCAGACGCTCCTGACCTGATTTCACACTTGGTTACGCAGGTGCCAACGATGATCGTCGGCGGGGGCAGTATCCGTAACATGGAGATCGCAAGGCAATGTCTGAACGCAGGCGCGAGATTCCTTTCGACCGACGGACTGGTTCCCATGATTGCTGAGTTCGCTGAGCAGGAAAAACTCGCTATGATATCCGGTGCATTAACCTTAACTGAAGTCGCCTCGGCATGGAATGGCGGTGCGGACTTTGTGAAGGTGGTCCCGTGTCATGCGGTGGGCGGTCCGAGTTACATTCGAACACTAAAAGATGCCATGCCTTACGCGCGATTGATCGCCGCAGGAGGTGTAAATCAGATAACGGCAACGAATTACGTCTTAGCGGGTGTTACTGCCATGAATGTAGGCAGGGACTTAATCCCAATCGAGGCAGTGCAGTCCCGCGAGACTCGGCGAATTCAGGAATTGGCGCGTCGATATCTTTTGGCCGTCGAGACCGGTCGGGCCTAGGCTGCGGTTTCGGCGCCATACATTCAATACGATTGCGAAGACCGCCGAACATGCGCCGCCAAGTGAGCCTTTCCGCTTTTCACGAAGTCCAGGAACCGGCGGGCCAATTCACCGATTCGAGCTGTTTGGCGGAGTCGTATTGCATCCTGGGGAATCAGTTCACGGCCGACGCCGATCGCGATAGCTCCCGCCAGAATCAATTTGGAAGCGCTCTGCTGGTCGACTCCGCCCGAAGCAATCAACGGAATGTCGGGGAACATTACATGCAGGGATGCGATATACGCAGCGCCACCCAGTTGGGCGCACGGGACAACTTTGACAAAATCCGCGTTTGTCTCCCATGCACTGATAACCTCCGTGGGAGTCAACGTGCCCGGAATCATGACCACATTCCGTTTCGCGGCGAATTCGTTTACCGCGGGATGAAATCCGTCGCTTGTTAAGAACTGCGCGCCGGCATCAAGACACATGCTTGCAGCTTCCGGCTTTGTCACGCTTCCCGCCCCCACAACAATTCCGGGTATCGTCTTTGCCAGGTGCGTGATGACACTGGCGGATTGCGGCATCGTTATGGCAACTTCCACGACGGGAATTCCGCTCTGCGCCACAACTTCCGCAGCATAAAACGCGTCCTCCTTCGAACGTTCGCGTACGGCCGCAATGACGCCAGTGTCCTCGATCCAGGCGCGAACTTCTTGTTTA
>JBEKCU010000134.1:0-11564 GCA_050014735.1 Candidatus Acidiferrales bacterium
CCCACGAGGAATGACAAGCGTCGAACGAGGATCTTCAGGCGGAGTGCTTTATTGAATCGAGGCGAGATCAAAACCGGACAGGCTGAAGCCTGTCCTACTGTCGCGCGAAGGTGCTGACTTCGTGGCGGGCCTGCAAAACGCGCAGGATGGAATCGCGCGTGACGATGCCGACGACGTTGCCCCCGGCGATCACGGGCATCTGCTGCATTCCGATTGTGCGCATGCGGTCGAGCAGGGAAAGCGCGGGCTCTTCCGGAGCGGCCCAATGAAGTTTCTCTTTCGGAAGCATGACCGCCTGCACGGAAGTTACGTCCCAATCCTGCTGCGGAACCGAATGCAGCGCCTCGGCCGTCATCAAGCCGACCAGTTGCTCGTGGGCGACCACCAGATGCGCGCGGCGGCCTGTGCGCATCATCTCCCTCGCGTAGTCTTCCAGCGAAATCTCGCGCCCAATCGTGGGAAGCTCCGCTGTCATGATATCGGAAACGCGCAGGCCCTCAAGGGCCCCGCGCGCGTCGGCCTGCGCACGGTTTTGGCGAGCCGCCGTCAGGATGAACCATCCGATGAACGCCAGCCACATTCCGCTAATCGTCCCGCCGAGCGGCGCATAGTTCGTCACAGCGGTCAGGACGCCGGCCCCGATCATCAAGTACGCGACGATCTGGCCGCCCCGCGCGGCGATCTGCGTGGACCGGGAATAATCCTTTGTGAAGCCCCAAACGATCGAGCGAAATATGCGTCCCCCATCCAGCGGGAATCCAGGCAGCAGATTGAACAGCGCGAGACTGCAATTGATCCAGGCAAGCGATCCGGAGAGCGTCTTCAATACTTCGTTTTGCCCGGCAAAATGATAAACAAGTCCGAAACCACCCGCCAGGACAAAACTGGAAATCGGTCCCGCCACGGCGATGTTGAATTCCTCGATGGCGCGTGTCGGATCGCGGGCAATGCGCGCGACTCCTCCGAAGACGAAAAGCGTGATCGAAACGACAGGAATTTTGTAATGCTTGGCGACGACGCTGTGCGACATTTCGTGAAAAATCAGGGAGCCGAAAAACAGAGCGGCAGTCATCACGCCGAGTGCCCATAATTGCGGCGTGGGAATGTCGAGATTGAGGGCGCTAAACTCGGAAACGAATGAGTAGGCGATGAGGGCAAAAATCAGGAACCAACTGGGATGCAGAAAGATCGGTATGCCGTAGATCCGCCCAATTTGGATTCCTTCGCTGCGCATCGCGACCCCGGTTCCTCTATAACAGTATAGCGCAACCTGCTTCTGCAAGTTTTTGAAGTCGAGGGCAATGTTGCCTGTTTGCCTGTAGATCGAGCATTATGCGCAGGTAAATGTGCCCGTCCTGCCCTCGTTAATTTATCGCGTGTGATCTACCACACCGTGTTCCAACCTCCACGCATAGCGTTATCCCAAACTGCTGCAAGCTCTCTATTTTCAGTGCTCCCTGAAGTGGCGATTCTCGTGCCGTTTGTCTCTGCGAGGAAAGTGAGGAACTGTGATGGAAACGTTTATGGGCTGGTCAACGATTTTGGAAGCGACATTGCTGTCGTTCGGATTGGCGCTGTGGATCGCGTGGATGGGCCTGCAAGGACTTTTTCAATTGATGCCGAGGCGCGGCGACTTCGGGACGAGACGGAATTAGTAGGACAGGCTTCGGCCTGTCTGTTTTTGAATTTTCCCAACTCGACGAAAGTCAAAAGCAGACAGGCTGAAGCCTGTCCTACTAAAGCACTCCTCGACGAGCAGGATCACAGACTCGAGGAAGCGGAGGTAAAAAGCATGTTCGCACTGAAGTGGTTGCTAATGGCTGCTGGCGTTGCGATGTTCGGCACGGCGGCGGGCGTGGTTTCGTACGACGTGTACTTGGCGATGCAGTTCCAAAAGCTGATGGGCTCGGGGGATCCGGGGGCGGCCGAGAAGGCGGGGCCGCGCCGCCCTATTCGCTGGCCTCTCGCCGCAAGGTTATTCGGTTGGGCGTGGGCGCCTCTGCTGCTGGCGTTGAGCATCACGTTGGTGCCGGAAGGATCGGGTGGAGTTCGAATCAGCCAGATTTCCGGAGTGAAGCAGGGAACGCTTTATCCCGGACTGCATCTGGTCGCTCCACTGGTGCAGAGCGTAGCCGTGTATGACCTGCGCGATCGGCTGTTCACGACGATTGCGTCCCATGAGACAGCGAGCAAGAATCAGCTGCTCACGGTTCAGACGCGCGAAGGACTGACGATCGGACTCGCTATTTCCGTGCGGTACCGGCTCGATCCGGAGCGGCTGGGATATATCCACTCCAATTTGACTCAGCCGGTCGATACGGAAATCGTCGCGCCGGTTGTGTCCACGGCGTTTCGGGATATCGCTCCTAATTACGTGGTGCGCGAAGTGTTCTCCACCAAGCGCGATGAATTTCGGACCAGAACCACGAAGGCGATTGTCGACAGGCTGGGCCTGGACGGCATCGTCGTAAAGGAAGTGCTCCTTCGCGACGTTCATTTGCCGGACGAGTACGCCAAGGGCCTGGAGGGGATTCTGCTGAAGGAACAGGAAAGCGAACGCGTGGAATTCGAAACGGCGATCTACGAGAAGCAGGTGAAGATCGCCGAACTTCAGGCGGAGGCCGCGAAAGCGCAGCAGGTGAAACGGGCCGAGGCGGACGCGGCGTCCCGCGTCATCGGAGCCAAAGCCGAATCCGACGCGATGCAATACACGCTGCCGCTCAAGCAGAAACAGATCGAGCAGTCGCGGCTCGAGGCTCAGGCCCGCAAGGAGGCGACCGAAGAAAATGCCGAGGCGGCCGCTGCCGCTAAAGTCACCGACAGCAAGGCGGAAGCCGAGAGGCGACGCGTGCTGGCGTCCGCCGATGCCGATACCACTCGTCTGAACGCCGCAGCCAATGCGGACACGATTCGCCTCACTGCGGCGGCTGACGCCGAACGGCTGCAAGGCGAAGCGGCCGTGCTCAAGCAGAACCCGATGCTGATTCAGAAAATCATCGCCGAGCGGCTTTCGGACAAATTGCAAATCATCATGGTGCCGACGGACGGACGCAACTTCTTCGCTTCGGATGTTCTGAGGTCCGCATTCGAAGGCGGCGCGCCGTCAAGTAATGCGTCGAACGACGCGGAGGATTCAAACGATCGGGACGCTCCCGCACCCGCTCACAAGCAAGCGCAAATCGTGAAGACCAGATGAGGATATAAGATCGATTTCCATCGGCCAAAACCTCTGCGGGCCGCTCAGTTTTCAAACGAGCGCCACCCGGCCGGTGGCCAGTGCGCAACCCGAGCCCCGAGAAAGTCGGGGCGCGACCGCGCAAGTTGCAAAGGTTTTTATCCCGAGGTGGGCCGACGGTCAGACTTGGCGGTTTTGAATGTTAGCAGCGCGACGGAAGTCCGACTGAATGAGCGGACTAGCCCACTGCTCGAAACCCATTTTGCTAAGTGTCGCCGGCCGCCGCCGATGCACTCGGATGGCTATGCTATGATCTCCGGTAGTTGCAGCCACCGCGTGAAAGTTCATTCGCTAATGCGCGTGGCCGAACGCACCGCACCGATCATGGGCATCGATCGATCCAGATTTTCTTCCCGCACGCTCCTGTTTCTAATCGTCTTCTTTGGGATACCACGTGCGGCGCGAAGCGACGCTCTGGAAGATTCCGCCCGCGAACTCGGACGGAAAATCGACGCCGTCGTGGCCGCGCCAGGGGAGCTATCGTGCGACATACGAAACGTCTCGACGCTCGATCTGGATGACGTTGTGCGGATCGAACGAACGCTCAAAACTGAATTACAGGGGAGATGCGCCCGTACCCAAGCGAACGGAAGCGAGGCGGCCAATGTTGTGGTCACGCTTTCTGAAAATGTAACGAACCTTGTGTGGACCGCCGAAATACATCAAGGGGCCGTGGACCGCGAAATTCTCCAGGCTGTGCCCCGATCAGCCGCCGCGCCGAAGTCAACCGAATCGCTGCCCATCGTATTGGCAAGCGAACGGTTCTGGGAGGGACCGGAGCGCCTCCTCGACGCCGAATTCGCGGCGAGCGACACTGGCGATCGGCTGCTCGTCTTGATTCTTCCGGACGCCGTATCGATACGTAACGTGAGTAATGATCTCGAGAACAGGATCGATCTATCGCTTGGGATTTCGGCGTCCACGTTGCGTGAACCCTCGGGAACATTATCGCGGCAAGATGGGAATTTCATTGACGTAAAACGGGAGAGACGCAACTGCACAGTTTCGCTAAGCACATTTACCGTCGTCAAGTGTTGGGACGTTCGAGGCGATGCGCCGCTTTCCGGCGTTCCCCCTCTTAATGCAGGCCAGGTTGTGCCTGTTTCGACAACTTGCACCGCAGGCAAAGGAATCTCGCTGTTTGTAACCGGAACCGGAGACGACACACAGCCAGACTACATTCAAATCGTCGTGTCGCGGGACTCGGGGTCGGCCGTTTCCAGCAATCGAATCGATTTCCCCGGTCCGGTCGTGGCCATTCATGGCGGGATAGCTGGCGAGTCTGCCACCGTCATTTCGAGGAATCTGCGCACAGGAAATTATGAAGCTTACCGTTTGTCCATTTCGTGCCGGCAATAGCGCGTGCCGCGCGCTTATGGCGCTGCTACTCGCCGGCTTTGCCTTGCACCGTGGCGCTGACGCCTCTCGGCGCCCCAGCTATGGCGGGACGCTGCATATTGAGATGGCCGGACGAGTTCTATCGACCGATCCGCGCCAGTGGCCAACGGATTCACGTCGCGTAGCCGCAGCCGAACGGGTAGAGTCCCTCGTTTTCGACCGCCTTGTTCGGCTCGATGAGAGCGGCCAGCCGCAGCCAGCTCTAGCGATTTCCTGGCAGCACGATATGCCATCGAAGCGGTGGCAATTTCGTTTGCGCGAGGGTGTGAAATTCACCGATGGGTCACCGCTCACTCCGGAAGCGGCAGCCCTGGCATTACAACAGTTGCTGGGAAACGAGTTTGACGTGAGCGCGAATTCCGATTCCGTCATCGTTCAGTCGGATCACTCGGTGGCTGGTCTTCTTATGCAGCTCGCCACCGGGCGCTATTTCATTTTTCATAGAACGACGGACGGCGAGATTTTAGGAACCGGGCCGTTTCAAGTGAGCGATTGGCCCCACGACGCCACATCGAAAGTTGTTCTGTCCGCGAACGAATCCTGCTGGGCGGGACGCCCGTTCGTAGACAAGATCGACCTCGCGATGGGAGTGGACCCCTCGCAACAGGCGAATGCAATCGCGTTCGGCCAGGCTGACGTAGTCGAACTGACCGCCTCAGAAGCTCGCCGGGCTTTGCAGCGCGGCGTGCGAGTAGCATCCAGCGATCCTGTCGAACTATACGCACTGGTATTCGATACGACGCGACCCGACGTGCAGGACGTGCGCGTACGACAGGCAATTTCGCTCGCCATCGATCGGACATCCATCTCGGAGGTGATCTTGCAGCGCCAGGGAGTTGTGGCAGGAGGCTTGCTGCCAAACTGGATCACGGGCTACCAGCATCTGTTTCGAGCTTCCACGGACCTGGCTCGGGCGAAGGAGTTGCTAAATGATTCAGGGCATCAATTTTCTCGCCCTGTGCCGCTTGTGCTGGTCTATGATTTTGGCGATACGGATGCACGCTCCGTGGCGGAGCGCGTGGCCGTCAATTTGCGCGAAGCAGGGGTTAAAGTGCAAGTGTCTGGACAAACCGAGGGATCGAGGAATTTCACAGCAGATCTTCGGCTCGTGCGCCATCATATTTCGTCGCCCGATCCGGCCGCCGCCCTGCTTGAGCTACTGAACTCACTCGGCGAAACCACCCCGGATTTGGAAACGATTGAGCATATTTACGCGGCGGAGCGCGCTCCGATTGACGCATTCCGCGTAATTCCTCTCGTGCATGTTTCAGAAAGCTACGGAGTTGGCCCGCAAGTGCGCGATTGGATGCCTCCACGTTGGGGCGGCTGGCGTCTGGAGGACGTCTGGCTTGGGCCGCCGGCCGCAGCAGGGGGAACTTCACCGTGACCTTTCGAACCAAGCTACTGGCCTTCTTCACGCTCACTATTGTTGCAGCAGTGACTCTGGTGGCGTGGGGGGTGTCTGCCTATGCACGCCGGGCATTCGAACAATTCGACCGACAACGAACCGACGCGCTGTCAGCTCAGTTCCGCCGCGAATACGCGCAGCGCGGGGACGAAATTGCCCACCGGGTCCAGGGAATTGTCGATGCGGAAGCCACGCTCCGCATGGCCATGGACCTGAACCGTCCACAGGCGGACGCTTCGCAGTATTACAACGATGCACGCGGCATCGCCCAAACACAGCAACTCGATTTCCTCGATATCGTCGCGGACGACGGCACGCTGATTTCCTCCGCGGAATGGCCCGCGCGTTTCGGTTATAAAAACGATTGGGTTGGCGGGGAGACAGACTGGAACGCGAAGGGCGCCTTCCTGCGGCGTGTGGAATTGCCTGATACGGTCGATCTTGGTTTGCTTGCGGTTCGCACGGTCAGTGTCGGCGAAAAGCGGCTCTTTCTGATCGGCGGCCAGCGGCTGGACCAAAATTTTCTGGCTACGCTGGTTCTGCCGGAGGGAATGCGGGCGCTGCTCTATAAGAATCTTGAACAGGGTTTCACCGCCAGCGCGCTTACAGACGCGCATGGCCCGGCTGGGCAGACGGAGTTGTTTTCGCCTCTCATCACTGAAGTGCAGAGAACAGGCCGCGAAATCCAACGAACGGTTGACTCCGGCTCGGGCCGGGAAGCGCACTCCGAAAGTTTCAATGCGATTCCGCTGTTCGGCCGTCAAGGGGATTTGCTTGGGGTTCTCCTAGTCGGAAGCTCGCGCGAGGAACTGGTCCAGATGCTCGATTTCATTCGTGCATTGGCGCTGCTGGTTGGCGGCGCTGTGATTCTTCTGGGTTTTGTACTGGGCTGGTGGATTTCAGCGCGGGTTACCCGGCCGATCGAACAGCTCGCCGAGGGCGCGCGCGAAGTCGCCGCGGGACACTGGTCGGCTCGCGTGGAGATTCACTCGCGCGATGAAATCGGCCAACTGGCGGATGCGTTCAACGAAATGACGCGCCAGCTTGCCGAGCAGCGCGATCGCCTGGTGCAGACCGAGCGCGTTGCCGCGTGGCGCGAACTGGCGCGAAGGCTCGCGCATGAGTTGAAAAATCCTTTGTTCCCGCTGCAACTGACCGTGGAAAACCTGCAACGCGCCCGCGAGCAAACATCCGCGGAATTCGACGAGATCTTTTTCGAATCCACGGCGACGTTGCGCGCCGAGCTGGAAAATCTCAAAGCCGTCGTCAGCCGGTTCAGCGATTTTGCCAAGATGCCGCCGCCGGAATTCGAGTCGGTGGACGTAAATGAATCCGTTCGCAGCGTCGTCAAGTTATTCGAGCCGCAATTGAGCGCCGTCGGCCGCCCCGCAATCACGCCGGAGCTCTATCTGGACGAGAATCTTCCGCAGGTTCAGGCCGATCCAATTCTCCTGCGTCGGGCGCTCGAAAATCTCGTTCTCAATTCCCTGGATGCGATGCCCGCGGGCGGCACGCTGACCGTGCGCACTTCACAACAGAACGGCTCGGTGCGCCTTGAGGTCACCGACACGGGCGCGGGCCTGACGCCGGAAGAGTGCGCGCGCCTTTTCACTCCGTATTACACGAACAAGCGGCATGGAACCGGCCTGGGTCTTGCAATCGTGCAATCGGTGATTAGTGATCACAACGGAAAAATTACAGTGGAATCCGCGCCCGGAGCGGGCGCTACGTTTCGGATCGAGTTGGCGGTCGAGCAGCGCGGCCAGCAGACGGTGGAGCCTGCCACTGCGGTACCCGCTGAGCGTCCTGTCATCACTGCGGTGTGACAGGCACTGCGTGAGCACTGTCGCGCGATGACAGGTTCGCGCCGTTGACCGCGCATCGACTGACGCACAACAGCGAAGACCAACATGATAGCGCCCAAACCTCATCTTCTACTCATCGATGACGATCCGAACACGCTGGCGCCTCTTTCCCGCGCCTTTCGCCTTGCCGGATACGAAGCCACGGTGTGCGATAGCGCTACGCGCGCCCTGGAACTGATCCGCGCGGAGCGGTTCGACTTAATTTTTTCCGACGTGGTTATGCCCGGCAAGGACGGGATTTCACTGCTCGAAGATTTGAAAGCCACGGGAGTGACGACTCCGGTCGTGATGATTTCAGGCCAGGCCAGCGTGGAAATGGCAGTGCGGGCGACGCGGCTTGGCGCCGTGGATTTTCTCGAGAAGCCACTTTCGACTGAAAAGCTTCTGGTCACCGTCGAAAATGTCCTGCGGCTGCGGCACCTCGAAGACGAAAATCGCGATCTTCGCCGGCGCCTTGGAAAACACGAAGTGATCTGGACAGGTCCGGTGATGGAGCGTTTGCTGGCGCAAGTCGAGCGCGTTGCGGCCAGCGAATCGCGTGTCGCCATTCAGGGCGAAACCGGCACGGGCAAGGAATTGATCGCGCGCGCGATTCACCAGAAGAGCGCGCGCCGCTCGGGTCCTTTCGTGACTCTCAACTGTGCCGCCGTTCCCGCCGAGTTGATCGAATCCGAATTATTCGGCCACGAAAAAGGTTCGTTCACCGGCGCTGCCGGTCGCCATATCGGCAAATTCGAGCAGGCAGAGGGCGGCACGCTGTTTCTGGACGAAATTGGAGACATGCCGCTGACGATGCAGTCGAAGCTGCTTCGAGTGCTGGAGGAAGGCGAAGTCGAACGCATTGGCGGAGACAAGCCGATCCCCGTGGACGCGCGCGTCCTCGTCGCGACGCATCGGAATCTCGAGGAGATGGTCCGGCAGGGAACGTTTCGCGCCGATCTGTTTCATCGCGTCTACGTTTTTCCGATTGTATTGCCGCCGTTGCGCGAACGAACCGAGGAAATTCCGACACTCGCGGAATATTTTGCGGCCCAGGTTGCCGCGCAAAACGGCTGGCGTCTAAAATATTTCTCAAACGAGTCGCTGGACATTCTGAAGCGCTACGCGTGGCCCGGTAACGTGCGCGAGTTGCGGAATGTAGTCGAACGCGTGTTGCTGCTCTCCACCAGCGAAACCGTCACGGCGGATGAAATGGCACTGGCTTTGCCGGCAGCCCGCGACGGCGAGCCTGTATCGTCCGTTGGAAGCGGAACGCTCGCCGAGCGAATGGAGTCGTTCGAGCGGGAAGTCGTCCTCAGCGAGCTGCGCCGCCATCGCCACCACATGACGAACGTCGCCCGCGCCCTGGGGCTCGAGCGCAGTCATCTCTACAAAAAGTGCCAGCAATTGGGAATCGACCTGCGCAGCGAGCGAAAGTAAGACCACCCTGTTGAAAGCGGCCTACCCTCCCCGAGATAGATTTTGCTGGAGTAGCGATTGTGCGGGCACGGCATGCCGTGCCCCCGCGCCCAAGCCATCGACGAGCGCTTTCGTGAACAGTAAAAATGTGTGCCTGTTTTTGTAGCAAAGATAGCCTAGAGCGTTTTTCGACTGAAGTGTTTACATTCGGTGGCAGCTGTTTTCGATAACTTTTCGGAATATTCACGCTCTAGGAATTCAACACGGAGTTCATAGAGGAGCACGGGGAAAACCGGGAGAGTTCAATATCGGCTCGGACTGTGAACCGCTTCTCCCGATTCTCCGTGTGCTCTGTGCTCTTTGTGTTCTCTGTGTTGAGTCTTACCGCATCGGCGGATTCGATCGACTGTAAGTTCTTAAGTCGAAAAATGCTCTAATCCACTCATTGTGCGAGTGATAGAGGGGCGTTGTTTGCCGATTCCTGCATGCACTTGCATTTTTCTTGACATGAATATTGCAATATGAGATACATAAATCACTAATTGCAATATTTGAATATATGAGTCTTGCTGAAAAAATTCGTAACTTGCGCGCCATCGAAGGCTCATTGCGCGGGTTGGGACGCCCGATGACCCAGCAAGAAGTCTCCCGAGCGATGCGTAAGCAATTAGGGAAGGCGATTAGCCAGTCGTATCTATCGCAGATCGAAAGTGGCGGACGCCCTCACCTCACGAATACGACGCGCACGCTGCTCGCGAAATTTTTCGGTGTTTATCCCGGTTTTCTCGTGAGCGACCCAGAGGGTTATCACACGGAACTGGCATCCGAGCTTCGCGTGAAGGAGGCGACACTGGATTCCTGGCTATTGGCAGGCGCCGAGAGGTTTCAACACGATCCGGAGCTTAGTTCCGCGCTGCTCACGATCGCGGAAGTCGAGAATTCTCGCAGGCCTCTGCTCCTTCTGCGTGAGATCCTCCGCACGCCGGGGCTGATGGGCCGTCTTGAGGCAGTGTTGCATCCGGAACGGCGCGCGGAAACGGATTCGCAAGTTTTACAAGATCTTTACGACTGAGATCCGCACTCGGAATTTCCGCACTGGAACGTAAAGTGTAAGGAGGTCGTATGAGTTGGCAGGCCTTCTATCTGGCATGTTTCGGCGTCGGGTTCGTAGTTAGCCTGATTTCGTTTCTGTCAGGCGCGCTGCATCTGCATTTGCCTGTGAAGTGGCATTTGCACTGGCACCTGTCGAGCCATGGCCACGGCGCTGCGCACTCGGGTGTGGCGACACGTGGGGCGGCTCAGCACGGTGCTTCGCATTTTCCACTTTTCAATTCCGCCTCCCTGATGGTGTTTCTGGCGTGGTTCGGCGGCGTTGGATATCTGCTGACGACGCATGCGCGACTGTGGTTTCTCACCGTGCTATTTCTGGCGACCGTTGCTGGCTTGGCGGGAGCGGTTCTGATCGCTACGTTCATGGTGAAGATCCTGGATTCTCCCGATGCCGCGCTGGAACCGATGGATTTCCAAATGGTAGGCGCGGTGGGGAAAGTCAACATCGCCATTCGCTCGGACGGCACAGGAGAAATCATCTACGTGCAGGGCGGAACGCGCCGCAGCGCGGGCGCGCGCAGCGAAACGGGCAAGGCTCTGGACAAAGGCATGGAAGTCGTCGTGACGCGGTATGAGCGCGGGATCGCCTACGTTCGCCCGTGGGACGAGTTTACGAAGGAAGCCTAAAAATGGGCTCGGACAGAATTTTGGACGATATGACACAGACGAAAGGAGGAATGTATGAATTTCGCCGCGATGAATAGTGTCTGGATAATTGTGGGTTTGATCGTGCTCGGCACTTTTCTCATGATGGGTGTTCTGGCAAAAATGTTCCGCAAAGCGGGACCGCACGAGGCCTTGATCGTGTATGGCTTTCGAGGAACCCGAATTGTCCAGGGGAGCGGAACGATTATTTTTCCCATGGTCGAAAGTTGCCGCGAGCTGTCGCTTGAGCTTATGTCTTTCGATGTCGCCCCGCAGCAGGATCTGTACACCGTGCAGGGCGTCGCGGTGACGGTCGAAGCCGTTGCGCAGATCAAGGTGAAGTCGGACCCGGAATCGATCCGCACCGCCGCCGAGCAGTTCCTCACCAAGACGCCCGACCAGCGCGAGGGACTAATCCGCCTGGTGATGGAAGGCCACCTCCGCGGGATTATCGGCCAATTGACAGTCGAGCAGATTGTCAAAGAGCCTGAAATGGTTGCCGATC
>JBEKCU010000135.1:0-11503 GCA_050014735.1 Candidatus Acidiferrales bacterium
ACACCGCCACAATCTGCTCCTCGCTGAAACGGCTCTTCTTCATCGTTGCTTCTCCTCTCATGGTTTTATACCCGGAGAAGCTAACTTTTGGATGGACTAGTTTTCGGGGGGCAGGTCAGCATCGCCCACATCGTCCGACCCGTGACTTGGATCTGGAGGGCTACGGCGAAAATAGCATTGCTCGGATCAAACGGCTTCAGTACGACAAAGTTCCGCTCGACGGCTCAACTTCACTGCTGATCGCCGATTTGGAATTCCCGCTTCAACAATCTTGCCCGTGTCGATTCGCTGTACCCAAACAAGTCGCCTCCATTGTAACGCGCGCAATTTTGCCCTTGACAACATACCGACTAGTCGGTATCCTCCCGTCGAGTTATTACTGGAGCGAAGATGACGCCGCAAACACAGCACGAATCGAAAACCAAACTGCTTGACGCGGCACTACATGTCATCCGGGCCAGGGGCTACACGGCTACGACGATCGATGACATTTGCCACAAGGCCGGGGTCACCAAGGGAAGTTTTTTTCATCACTTCAAGAGCAAGGACGAGTTGGCGCTCGCCGCCGCCTCGTATTGGGAAACGATGACCGGCGGTTTTTTCGCGGCTGCACCGTACCACAAACTGCAAGACCCGCTGGACCGCCTGCTCGGCTATGTGGATTTTCGCGGGGAAATTCTGCAAGGAGATTTGCCTGAATACACCTGCCTGCTCGGAACGTTGGTTCAGGAAACCTATACAACGCACCCGGACATTCGCGCTGCTTGCGATAAAGGCATGTCGTTGCACATCGCGGAGCTAACGCGCGATGTTGAAGCCGCCAAACAACTCTACGCACCGAAAGCACAGTGGAGTGCGGAAAGCGTGGGCTATTTCATTCAGGCCGTTCTGCAGGGCGGCTTCATCTTTGCTAAAGCCAAGCAAAACCCAGATGTCGTTCGCGAAAGCTTGGCGCATCTGCGGCGCTATCTCGAAGCTCTCTTCAATCGACCACGCCAGACAAATCGAAAGGGGAAATGAACATGAAGTGCATGATATTCGTAAAGGCGAGCAAGGACAGCGAGAAGGGCACCATGCCGGGCCCTGAATTGATAGCCGCAATGGGGTTATACAACCAGGAACTACTCAAGGCGGGCATCATGAAAGGTGGTGGCGGCTTGAAACCAACTTCCCAGGGCAAACGTGTCCGGTTCTCTGGCGCGCAGCGCACAGTAATTGATGGCCCGTTCGCCCCGACGGAGGATCAGGTGGCTGGCTACTGGATGTGGGAGGTCAAGTCGCTGGACGAAGCGGTCGAATGGCTTAAGCGCTGCCCGAATCCAATGCTAGCGGACTCTGACATTGAAATTCGGCCGGAGTTTGAGGCGGCAGATTTCGCACGATAGTTTGGCGAGCGACACCCGGGTTTTGCTTGGCTACTGGACGCAGCCAACATGAATCAGGCCGTGGCGTGGGGACGCAAAGGCGTCGTCGCCTGCCGCACATCGGGCCACGTGAACGGATAGTTCGACGACGCGACATGCATTCATTAATGATTGCTGCATGGATCGGTTAAGCGGGCTAAATAGGTGCTGCCAGCGTTGCCGGTGAAGTCACAACAGTCGATTAAATGAAAGACACTACGACAAGGGAAGGGCGCAACCTTGAAAAAGCGCAAAAGTAATGAAGTAGATGAATACATAGCAAGATGCCCAAAAGAGGCGCAAGGCGATTTGGCGAAGATCAGAGCAGCCATACGGGCGGCAGCGCCTGGTGCCATTGAACGCACCGATTATTTCCGAATGCCCGGATATTCCTATCCAGGATTTGACTATGACGGGATGTTTGCTTGGTTCAGCTTCAAGAAACCACACATACGCCTGCATATACGCCCTCCGGTAATACATGAACATAGGAAGGAGCTTGCAGGTTTTGCTACAACGAAAGCCATTGTTAGCTTCCCTATCGGTAAACCAGTACCAATGACATTGGTGAAGAAACTGGTGAAAGCAAGTCTAAAGGAAATGAAGGATAAGTCTGAATAGGCTTGCCGAGCACAAATTGAGAGGAGAATAAATCATAGCGTCCGCAGCTTCTTTTGTCCTGATCCCTGGCGCTGGCGGGATGGCCTGGTACTGGCATCGAGTTGCGCCGCTCCTCAAGAAAGCGCACCACGAGGCGATCGCTATCGACCTGCCGAGTGACGACGTGAACGCAGGTCTGGACGACTACGCCGATATCGTGGTCCGGGCGATCGGAGAGCAATCGAAGGTGATCCTCGTGGCTCAGTCGCTTGGCGGATTCACCGCTCCGCTCGTCTGCGCGCGCGCCGCCGTCCGCATGCTCGTCTTCGTTAACGCGATGATCCCGCGACCTGGTGAAACCGCCAGAGCTTGGTGGGGGAACACAGGGGCCGTAGGAGCGCGCATAGCGGCCGCTAAGGCTGGTGGCTACAGTGCCGAGTTCGACCTGCCAACATACTTTTTGCACGATGTGCCGGCGGCAGTACTAGGCGAGGGTCCGTCACGTCCGCGTGAACAAGCCGAAGCGGTCTTCAACGAACCCTGCCGTTTTGAGTGCTGGCCACAGATACCGATCCGCGTCATTGCCTCGGCGAACGACCGCTTCTTCCCCCTGCAGTTTCAAAGACGCGTCGCTCGGGACCGCCTCAGGGCGGACGTGGAAGTGCTTCCAGGAGGCCATCTGGTCGCGCTCTCGAATCCGGAAGGGCTTGTGGATCGACTCCTTCGCTTGCAGAGCGAGGCTCCTTAGCGGCCTGAAGTTCTACGTTTTTTTCTTCCTTCGCGAAGTTTTGAGAGGCTTCGTGGCACTCTGCTTGACGAGCCGTACCCGGTCAGGAACGCGCGCACAGCCGCTTCAGCGTAGCGGTCAAGTTCATCGGGGGTGGCATGGTGATCCCCAGTGAACATGGCCTTGTTCACAGGTATCCAAAGCAGTAGCCCGACGAAATGGTTGGCGGCTAGGAGCGGGTCTCCCAGCTTCAGAACCTTCCGGTCTGCAAGGCTCTTGAATGTTGTTGCCAGCGTTGCGAGTACACGCTCGAAGCCTTGCTCGTACCAACTGCGGCCCACGTCAGGGAAACGCTCGGCGTTAGCGATGACCAACCGGCGTAGTCGTAGAACCTGGGGCTGCATGAGTGCGGTGATGAAGCGGCGGGCGAGCACAGTGAGACCTGGCTCTAACCCTGCTTTGTCAGCCATGGTTTCGACCACCAGACGCACGAGGTCGTCAATCTGACCGGTTGTGGCGCGTACGATCTCGGCGAACAGCCGCTCCTTATCGGAGAAGTACTTGTAGACCGTTGGCTTGGAAACGGCGGCTTTGGCGGCAACATCGTCCATGCTCGCACCGTCGTAGCCCTTATCCAAGAAAACCTCTGTAGCCGCCAGCAGCAGCGCCTTGCGTTTGCGGTCTGAGCGGCTTTCTGAATTCGCTTCCATGAAATTTCCCCTGGACAACGCACGTTCGATATTTTACTATACCGTGTAGTAACACTACACCGTTTCGTAAAGAAAGGCAAGGGAGGCCTTTTATGCGAGTCGCGGAAACCGACGGAAGCTCCAAGAAAATGATTTGGTCAGGACGGATACTTACCGTCCTGACCGCACTGTTCATGCTGCTCGATGCCGTCATGAAAATCGTCAAACCGGCTCAAGTCCTCGAAGCGAACGTCCGATTGGCTTACCCGGTCTCCACGCTCACTGGCATCGGCGTTGCGCTGATCGTCTGCACTTTGATTTACATCATTCCCCGGACTTCGATCTTGGGAGCAATTTTATTGACGGGCTACTTGGGCGGTGCGGTCGCCAGCAACGTCCGCGCGGGCTCCGGCTGGTTCGAGACGATATTCCCTACGCTCTTCGCTGCCTTAGTTTGGGGTGGCCTGTGGCTTCGGGATCGTCGGCTGCGGAGCCTGTTGTTCGACAAAGAGACCAATTTCGTTACAAACCACTGATGTCCCAACCACACACAAGGAGAATAGACCAATGCAAGTCAATACGTATCTGAACTTCAATGGAAACTGCGAAGCCGAGTTCCAGCTCTATGCGGAAGCGCTAGGCGGAAAGATCGATGCGATGGTTCCGCATGAAGGCACACCGGCCGGGGCGCACGTTTCGGCCGCGTGGAACAAGAAAATTCTTCACGCCTCAATGACCGTAGGCGGTACGGTGCTGATGGGCTCCGACGCTCCGGATGATCGGTACCAAAAGCCGCAAGGCTTCTCTGTTTCGCTGCAGACGAAAACGCCCGAGGAAGCGGAGCGTGCTTTTCAGGCCCTCTTAGGCGGCGGAAGCGTGCGTATGCCGATACAAGAGACGTTCTTCGCGACGCGGTTCGGCATGCTGGTGGATCAGTTCGGCGTGCCGTGGATGATTAACTGCGCCCCATCGGCGTGAGAGGAAAGCCATGTCATTTCAGGCATACATCGACAACATCAAAGCAAGAACTGGGAAAACGCCCGAGGACTTCAAGAAGCTTGCCGAGAAGAAAGGTTTACTGAAGCCAGAAGTCAAGGCAATGGAAATCGTTGCGTGGCTCAAGAAGGACCACGGACTGGGGCATGGCCACGCAATGGCGATTTACGCCACCTTCAAGGGGGCTAAGGAATGGAAGTGAAAGAAGACCCCTCCGGCTACGCGGCAATGAAATGGGTTTACGGGAAGCGGGCTATCGGCTCGGGAGAGATAGCGGTAGCCCGAACCATGGGAGCACGCGGCTTTCGAAGCGGATCAGGGCGCTGATGCGGTCGCCGGTCAGGGCAATCACATAGAGGCCGACACCGTGACGCCTGCCGTCGGGGGCGCGCACGTAGGTTCCGAACGCGGGCTGACCGTTGGCGCGCGTCGGCACGAGGTCGAACCCCGTGCCTGTGTCGAAGAACCAGGCGCAGAAGCGGGCCACGGCGTCTCGGCCCGCGTATTCGAAGGGCACCGGTGGCATCGAGATGAAGACATCGTCCGTCAGAAGGGCCACTAGCCCGTCCAGATCGGAGGACTCCCACGCGCTGACAAATTTCGCCACCATCGAATTCTCGGAGGCCGAACCGGCGGCGGGAGGCGGTTCGCGATCTGCGGCCGGCCGCTGGCGCTCGATGCTCGCCCGCGCCCGCTTGAGCGCGCTGTTGACCGATTGGACGGTAGAGTCCAGCATGTCGGCCACCTCGTCCGCGTGGAATCCGAGCACGTCGCGCAAAATGAGGACGGCGAGCTGGCGAGGCGGCAAAACCTGAAGGGCGGTCACGAAGGCAAGGGAGATGGATTCGGTCTGCTGGTAGCGGGCCTCCGGGCCAAGCAGCACGTCGATCGAACCCTCGAAAAGGGAGTCGGGAAACGGCTCCAGCCATGCAACCTCACCGAGCCGGGTAGGCTCGGGCGGCAGAACGCCGGGCACGTCCCATTCCTTGGGGGGTCGTCGGCTGGCCGAACGGCGCGCATTGAGGCAGCGGTTGGTGGCGATCCGATAGAGCCAGGTGCGGAGCGAGGCGCGTTCCTCGAACTCACCAAGGCCTTTCCAAGCAGCCACCAGGGTTTCTTGCAGGAGATCCTCGGCATCCTGAAGGGAACCTAACATGCGGTAGCAGTGTACCTGTAGCTCCCGGCGGTGCGGCTCGGTAAGCTCTCGGAACGCGTTTCCGTCCCCGGCCCGCGCCTTTGAGATCAAGTCATCAATTTCCGGGATCGCCATTCCGTCACTTTCTTATTGCACCTTGTTGAACTTCCACTCGTGAAATAGCAACCTGCTGCTTGACGGGAACTGAACTGTTGGTGAGCGCCCAGTTTCTGGTGGTGCTGGTGTCTACATCAGTAGCAAATGGGCCCGAGGATGGGAACTGAGCAACTGTCAAACGCCCAGTTTCTAGAGACCCGGCGTTTACACTAGCACGACCTCAAAAAGGAGACAACGCGATGCGATTCTTTCTAAAGATCTCAATTCCAGTCGAGGCTGGCAACGCAGCAGCAAAGAGGGATCGGTTCAAATCGATCCAATTGATTCTCGAAGAGCAGAAACCTGAAGCGGCCTACTTTCTACAGGAGGACGGAAAGCGGACTGCCATCCTGATCGTAAACATGGAGGATGCTTCGCAACTCGCCGAAATCGTCGAGCCATGGTTTCTGGCGCTCAACGCGAGCGTTGAATGTAAACCAGTCATGGTTGGAGGCGATCTCCAGAAGGCGTTCCCGGCCCTCGAACGAGCTGTGAAAACCTTCAGCTGACGCCCTCGTCCGCTTGGGCGGTCCCGACTTCAGTCAGTCCGGAGCGCCCCGCGCTTGACAAACGTCCGGAGTGCAAGGCGCGCTATTCAGCGCTTCCTGCTCGTGCCTTGCACAAAGGACCCTTTGTGAGACGAGTTCAGTCCGATGCTGTCTCCTCCAGCGACGAGCAATAAGCCGTTCCCGGTAGTCACAGGGCTTCGCGGTGGAGTATAAACGGAGAATGCAGTCGCCCGAGTCAAACTCAAAACGAATCGCCGGACTTGTTGGCCCGACCATCGTCGCGATCGTGACGTCGGAGTTTCCTGTTGTCCAGCCGCATTTGTACGATGCGCAGACTCCGCCGGTCGTCTATTTGTCGGGTGTCTTATTCTTCCTTGGTGGTCTCGCTATCGTGCGTGCGCATAATCAATGGGTGCGGAACTGGAAAGTGCTGATCACGTTGTTGGGGTGGTTCTCGTTGGTGCTCGGCCTCGTCCGAATGTTCGCCGCCAGTGCTTACCAAAAAGGCTACGCGCAGACGGGGAGCGAGACGTTCATGGTGCTCGAAGCGATTCTCCTGATGTGCGGCCTGATCATGACGTTCCAGGCGTATCGGCGCGGAAGCGAATAGAATCGGTTCCGCGCAAACAACCGGGCGTGTCACAAAGGACCCTTGAAGGCACTCGTTAAGCCCATAGCCTTCTTGGAACGACGCCGCCTGATCCTTCAATCTCCATTCGATCTATAGGAGGACCGTTATGAAAAAGACTCTGTGGACGATTCAGATCCTACTCGCACTGTTGTTTTTGTTCGCGGGCGGCTCTAAGTTCGTCATGCCGGTTGACCAAATGATCAAAAGCATGCCGGCGGCAATAGCCAACGGCTCATTCGTACACTTTATTGGCCTTTGCGAAGTGTTGGGTGCACTCGGTCTCGTTCTTCCTGGGCTACTTCAAATCAAGCCCGGCCTGACACCCTTGGCCGCCTGCGGACTGGTTTTTATCATGATCGGAGCGACCGTGCTTTCGGTGCCTCTAGGCGTCGGCATGGCCGCTATTCCACTACTGGTCGGTATCCTCGCGGCGTTCGTCGTCTACGACCATTGGCAGGTTGCGCCGCTCTAGGGCAACCCGGGTTGGTGACCCACTATTTTGCGATCCGCGCCGAAGGCGATAGATTCGGCACGGCCAGTCGGGCGAAGGTTATTGCCGTCACCGTGCCCGATGGCAGGGCCATCGTCTTTCCAAGCAACGGCCATGCAATAGTCGGCCACTATGGCGACGTCCTGCGCGATATCACAAATTTCCTCCGGGCCTTGCAGAAGCGCCCGTCATCGTGAGCCTCTCGCTAGAGCGTGAATTCTAATCGGTTACGATGAGAGCCGTTGATGCCACGTTTTAGCGCATCTTGACAATGAGGATTCTTCGAACATGATCCCATCACGGAGTAGGTCACCACTGAAGTTCTTCTTGTTGGTTTTCGCTCTCTCCGTTCCGTTCTTTTTGGCCGGAGCCCTGACCACATTCCAGGTGGTACCTGGCGTCCCGGTAAATGCGATTATCCTCATCTTCTGTCCGGCCACAGCCGCCATCATTTTCGTTTACCGGGAAAACAAAATGACAGGCGTGAGAGAACTCCTGAAGAGATCCTTCGACTACAAACGGATGAAGGCGAAAATCTGGTACGCGCCGTTGATCCTTGCGATGCCCATAGTCGCGGTCCTGTCGTATGGTGTGCTTCGCTTGATGGGAGTGCCGGTTCCACTCCCGCAGTTCTCGGTCCTGACGGCATTGGCCTTGTCTCTTGTGGCATTCATCGCGGCGCTCGGTGAAGAGTTGGGCTGGTCAGGATATGCCATCGATCCGATGCAGGATCGGTGGGGCGCGCTCCAGGCCAGCATTCTCTTGGGGTTGGTGTGGTCCATTTGGCACATCGTGCCGTTGCTGCAAGTTCACCGATCGTTCGTATGGATCACCTGGTGGTGCCTGGGCACAGTGGCGGCGCGGGTTCTCATCGTCTGGCTCTACAACAATACGGGCAAGAGCGTTTTCGTTGCGGCTGTCTTTCACACCATGGGGAACGTCACATGGCAATTGTTTCCGATACATGGGTCGTACTGGGACCCGCGAGTGACTGCCCTGATCACAGCACTTGCAGCCGGCGTCGTTACTGCCGTATGGGGACCACGAACGTTGGCTCGACTAAGGTTTACCTGATTGGGTAGGGAGCCCCCACAAGAGGGCCCGTGCGCCAATCATGCACATGAAACGTCCCGTCTGTCCCTTCCCTTCTGACGTTTGAAACCCTGACGAGCGAATATGATCTTTACAATAAGGATATACTTATATAATCTGTTCCTTATGTCAGCAACATTGAATCTCGACGCCACATTTTCTGCCTTGGCTGATCCGACGCGGCGGGCAATCCTTGCGCGGCTTGCCAAAGGCGAAGCGAGCGTGATGGAACTTGCCGAGCCTTTCGAGCTGACGCAGCCGGCAATCTCCCAACACTTGAAGGTACTCGAAGACGCGGGACTTGTTGCGCGTCGCGTCGATGGCGCGAAGCGTCCTCGTCGGCTTGCAAAGGGCGGCATTGAAGCAATGGACCAATGGCTCGCAATGTTGCGAAAAGCGCTAGAGAAGAACTATGACCGGCTCGACGAGGTCCTCGCAGGCATGGAACCACCGAAAAGAAAAAGAGGAGCAAAACGATGAGCAAACTGACTGTGAAAACCGAAGGTAACACCCACGTAGTTGTGACTGGACGATTCGCCGCCCCTCACGAAGCCGTGTACCGCGCCCATACCGATCCAACGCTAACTCAGAAATGGCTGCTCGGTCCAGAGGGCTGGACGATGCCCGTTTGCATCAACGAAGCGAGGCCGGGCGGCAAGATTCGCTACGAATGGGCCGATGGGAAAGGAAAAGGGTTCTATCAGACCGGCGAATACTTGGAGCTGGAACCCTTCCGGCGAATCGTTCATGTTGCGCGGATGCACCTTTCTCGGGGATTTCCACCCTCTCCTACAAATCCCACCCCCGACAATCACGTTGAAACGACCTTTGAGCCGGACGGAAACGGCACACTGATGACTATCCGGATGACATTGCCAGACACCAAAACGCGTGAAGCGATGCTTGCTTCTGGAATGGAACGCGGGATGGAAGCAAGCTATGAGCGACTAGAAGGAAAGATTTAGGCTGCTCACACCGTCCGGAACCGCATTTGCGGGAAAGAGGCAACAAGGTGCAGCCGCAAATTCCCTAAACAAATCCGAGTAAAGGAGTGAAATCTCTATGGGCAAAGTCAGATTCACGAACATAGATGAATACATTTCCGCGCAACCCGAGACCGCACAGGTCATCTTACAGCTGGTCCGAAGCACGCTCCGAAAAGCCCTGCCAAGAGCCGAAGAGGTGATCTCGTACAAGATGCCTGCCTACAGACTTCATGGTGAGATAGTGCTGTACTTTGCTGGCTGGAAGCAGCATTACTCGCTGTACCCCGCGGGCGAGCGGATGGTCGCGGCGTTCAAGGACCAACTTGCCTGTTACAAAGTCAGCAAGGGCACAATCCGTTTTCCATTTTCCGAACCGGTCCCAGTGAAGTTGATCGAACACATCGCCAAGTTCCGAGCCACAGAGGTTGCCAAGCGCGACCGAGGGACCAGACCGGTCGAATACGCTGACACATAGATCCAGATAGCGACTGGAAGTATTGTCTCTTTCTCACTTGCGACTCTTGGTCCCGGTCTCACCGATGAGATTTGCTTCGGCCCATCTCCCTTTCTACCCTTTCCATTGGGCACAGCTTCGGGATAATTCCTGCGCCCGGCAGTTTTGCGTCCTCTGCTTTTCCGGTTGTGCACACTCGTGCCCGGAAGCACGCTCAAGTTCTCAGCGTGCTGTCAGGAGTGCGCGCCCGATTCATTGTGCGCACATGGAAAAACGGATCGTAGGCGCGTGGTAGCATTGCACGAACCTGGGAGTGAGCATTCATGCGCCGAATCCTTTTTGTCATTCTGGCCGTCCTCATCGTTGCCACCGTCGGTGTCTACGCAATCTTTGCGCGTGACCTGACAGCTGCACGCACCCGCCTCGTCGGCCGCAGCAAGACGGTAGAAACGTCGTTCGGCACGGTGGAGTACGCCGTGATGGGTGAGGGTGAACCGATACTGGTTGTCCACGGGGCTGAAGGCGGCTTTGACCAGAGTCTGGACATGACCGCCGCGATGGCCGGGCGCGGATATCAGCTCACCGCTCCGTCCCGTTTTGGCTATCTTCGCTCGACCATGCCCGGCAACCTTACGACTGCCATGCAGGCCGATGCCTATGTTCAGCTCCTCGACCATCTTGGCATCGACAAGGTGGTCATTGTTGGTATTTCTGCCGGCGCTTGGTCGTCCCTGCAATTCGCGCTCCGTCATCCGGAACGTTGCCGGGCGCTCGTGCTGCTCGTTCCCGCGGATTACCTGCCGGAAGGGACGTCCATCCATGGCGGTGCCGTCGTCAAAGCGATGGTCAACTCTGATTTCGTCGGCTGGGCAGTTTTGAAACTGATGACGACCATGCCTGGCGTATTGACCGGGGTGATGCTCGGCACAGACGGTGCCCTCGTGCGCGCCGCCGAGCCCAGTGAGAAGGCACGCGTCAAGCAAACTCTTGAACACATTCTACCGGTAAGCCCGCGCATAGCGGGGATGAATTTCGACGTTAAGACGGCTGCCACGCACGAGCCGTATCCAATCGAGAAGATCGCCTGCCCGGTCCTGACTATCAGCGCCGAAGACGATCGGTTCGGCACCGCTAGCCGCGCGAAGTTTATTGCCGCTAGTGTGCCCAATGGGAGGGTCATACTCTTTCCAACTGGCGGTCATGCGCTGGTCGGCCACTATGCCGACGCGTTGCGCGAGAGCGCCTCATTCTTCCAGACCGTGCAAGATCGGAACTCGCCAGAGTAAGCAATACTCGCCAAGAGTCAAGCCAGCCAAATGCGAGATCTAAACGTCGCAAATCCCGTGTACTTGTGGCGTACTCAAGAACCGCGTTTCCTGCGTTTTGATCGTTTTGAGCGTCTAGCATTTTCAACAACTTATTTGGAATCAACACGGACCGGCAATCCGCCCCCCTCCAGGCACCACTAAGTTATTTATTAACAATAATTTACACGGGCATAAACATACTTGCCGCACCATGGTTGGTGTGTGAGGTACCTAGCGGTTGAAAACCCGTGGGATACTGCTCGGGCTATGATTACCGAAGCAGTACAGCCCAACGTGTCTCTCCCGTTTCCGCGTCCCATTTGGGCGC
>JBEKCU010000136.1:0-11419 GCA_050014735.1 Candidatus Acidiferrales bacterium
CCAAGGAACAAATTGATGGTGCCCGGGAACGTCAACAGCGAACTGGCGAAAATAGGCGGGATCACGCCGCCCGAATTCACACGCAGCGGAAGATAGGTCATCTGGCCGCCCATCATCTTCCGGCCCATCACGCGCTTAGCATATTGCACCGGGATTCGACGCTGGCCGCCCTCGACAAAGACAATCACCCCAACTACCGCGATCATCAACGCCATCAGGACGATCAGCGCCAAGCCCGTGAACGGCCCCCACTGGCCGGTCTTGAACTTGTCGAACAGGTCCGCTACCGCGCGCGGCAAACCCACAACGATTCCGGCAAAGATGATCAGCGACATTCCGTTGCCAACGCCGCGCTCGGTGATTTGCTCGCCAAGCCACATGATGAACGCCGAGCCCGTCGTCAGCGTCAGAATTGTCATCAGGATGAACGCGATGCCGGGGTTGTAAACCAGCGCCTGATTGTTCGGCCCACCCGTCTTTTCCAGCGTCACCGCGATCGAAAAAGACTGTACGCAGCTCAATACGATGGTCAGGTAGCGCGTGTATTGCGTGATCTTGCGCCGGCCGAGTTCGCCTTCTTTTTGCAGGCGCTCCAGGTACGGCCACACCACCGTCATCAACTGCAAGATAATCGACGCCGTGATGTACGGCATGATGCCCAAGGCAAAAATCGTCAGGCGGCGGAAATTGCCACCGCTGAACAGGTCGATGACGCCCAGCACCGATCCCTGATTCTGCGAGAAAAATTGCGCCAGAACATCGGTGTTGATACCCGGCGTCGGCAAAAACGCGCCCAGTCGATACACCGCCAGCATCGCAAGCGTAAACAGGAGCCGCTTGCGCAGGTCCGGAATCCGGAACATGTTGGCGAATGCTTCGAAAAACTGGTTCATGGCAAAATTTCCACCTTGCCGCCGGCTTTCGTGATTTTTTCCTCAGCCGACTTGCTGAACTTGTGGGCGCGCACGGTCAGGGCAATCGTCAATTCGCCGTCGCCCAGTACCTTAATATCGGCGCGGACCTGACGGATCAGGCCGGCGGCGATTAAAAGATCCGGCGTAACCGTTTCGCCAGCCGGAAAGCCGTTCAGCATTTCAACATTCACCACGGCATATTCGCTGTGCGACGGATTGTGAAAGCCGCGCTTCGGAATTCGGCGGCGCAGCGGCATCTGGCCGCCCTCGAACCCCGGCCGACGCGAATAACCCTTGCGCGATTTCTGACCCTTATTGCCCTTGCCGGACGTTCTGCCGAGTTTTGAGCCGATACCTCGTCCCACGCGCACTTTGCGGTGCCGCGACCCGCGTGCCGGCTTCAGATTGGAAAGGTTCACTGCCATATTGTCCTCAATTTGCGAATGCCGATCGATTCCTGATCTCAACGCATTTCAAATCTTAAATCTTCACGCCTTCCACGGTGACCAGGTGCCTGACTTTGTGAATCATTCCGCGGATCGCGGGAGTATCCTCCCGCTCCACCACTTGATTCATGCGTCGGAAACCAAGCCCGCGAATCGTCTGCCGCATGTCTTTCGGGCAGGCAATGAAACTTACGACCCACTTGATTTTCAAAACTTTCGGTGTTTTCTCAGCCATGGCGATAACCGTTTCCGGCGCAACTAGCGCCCGAGTTCCTCCACCGTCTTCGAGCGAAGCTCAGCGACCTTGGCGACGTCCTTCAGGCGAAGCAGCGCGTCGAACGTGGCCTTAATCACATTGTGCGGATTCGATGTGCCGATCGATTTTGTCAGCACGTTCGAGATTCCCGCGACTTCCATCACCGCGCGCACCGGGCCTCCGGCGATGATTCCGGTCCCATCCGGCGCGGGCTTCAGCAAAACCTGCCCCGATCCGTACAGGCCCAGAACCTGATGAGGAATCGTCGTGCCCTTCAGATTCAACTGAATCAAATTCTTCTTCGCCTGTTCGATCGCTTTGCGGATGGCCATGGGCACTTCGCGCGCTTTGCCCATTCCGAATCCGGCATGGCCCTGCTGGTCGCCTACAACTACCAGCGCCGAGAAGCTGAGGTTCTTGCCGCCCTTGACGACCTTGGTCACGCGCTGGATGGCGACCACCTGGTCCTTCAAGCTGTTGGCGTTAACTTCAAAGTGCCGCCGGACCGCCAATGTTTCTCTGAGAATTTGTTTAGACATAAACTTAAAATTTCAACCCCGCTTCCCGGGCCGCAGCGGCCAGGGCTTCCACACGGCCGTGGTACATATAGCCTCCACGGTCGAACACAACCTGCTCGATTCCAGCGGCTCGGGCGCGTTCGGCAATCTTTTTCCCGATCGCTTTTGCCGCTGCCACGTTGTTGCCGTTCTTCACTTCCGTGCGTGTCTCTTTGTCGATGGAACTGGCCGACACAAGCGTCTTTCCGGCGAGATCGTCGATAACTTGCGCATAGATGTTGCCGTTCGAGCGATACACGCAAAGCCGCGGCCGCTCGGGCGTCCCATTGACGCGCATTCGCACGCGTAGGTGAACACGGTGCCGGTGCGCATTGCGCGATAATTTTCGGACTGGTTGTTGCGCCACAATTCTCTCCTTGATACGCGAAAGCCGATTCTCTCAGGCTGCGCTTGCTTTAGGCGCCCGTCTTGGCCGCCGCTCCAGCCTTTCCTGCCTTCTTCTTCAATCTCTCGCCGGTGATGCGAATGCCCTTCTGCTTGTACGGATCTGGCGGACGCAGCGCGCGAATATTAGCGCAAACTTGCCCCACTTGACCGCGATCTGCGCCCGAGACGGTAAGGCGGGTCTGCTTCTCGACTGTGATCTGTATCCCCTCGGGTATCTTAAATTCGATCGGATGAGAATATCCCAGCGCAAAGCTGACCATCTTGCCCTTGAGCTCGGCACGATATCCGACGCCGACAATATCCATGTCCTTCTTGAATCCCGTGGTGACGCCCGTTACCGCGTTCGCCACCAGCGCGCGCGCCAGGCCGTGTAGCGCGGCATGCTCGTCATCCTGCCGGACCGCGTGCAGTTCGGTACCCTTCTGCTCAAGAGTAATACCGCTCGGCAGCTTGACGTTCATCTTGCCCTTCGGCCCCTGCACTTCCACCGAACTCGGGGCAATTTGAATTTTCACGCCCGCAGGCACGGCAATCGGTTTTCTTCCAATGCGCGACATAATTCTATGGCTCTCCTACCCGGCCTTTTACCAGACCTCGCAAAGCACTTCACCGCCCACGCGCGCTTTTCGCGCCGCGCGGCCAGTCATTACGCCCTTCGGCGTCGTCATGATACTGATTCCCATTCCGCCGACCACGGGCCGAATTTCCGTTGTGGCCTTGTACCGGCGGCTTCCGGGCTTGGAAACCCGCTTAAGGTCCGTGATCACGCTGCGCTTATCCGGCGTGTACTTCAAGAAAAGACGCAGCGTCTTGCGAACCTTGTTTTCCTCGACCAGCTTGTAGGTCGAGATGTAGCCTTCTTCCTTCAAAATCCGCGCCACCTCGACCTTCAACTTCGAGGTGGGAATGTCCACGCGCGCGTGGCGAGCCTTGGCTGCGTTGCGAATTCGCGTCAGTAAATCAGAAATGGGATCGGTCTGCATAGTCGTTTTCCGCCGCTCCTACCAGCTGGCCTTCACCACGCCGGGAATCTCCCCGCGCAGCGCATGGCTTCGGAAACAGATGCGGCACATTTGAAATTTCCGGATATAGCCTCGCGGACGCCCGCACAGGCGGCAGCGATTGCGTATACGAATCTTGAACTTCAACTTCTTGTGCATCTTGGCGAATTGCGAGTCTCGCGCCATCGGTTCTCCTCGAATTCCTGTCCGTGCCCCAATCTAAGACTTTACGGTCAGTTCTTTTCCGGCGTGCGCAGCGGCACGCCCAGCAGCTTCAGAAGTTCCCGGCCTTCCTCGTCGTTTTTGGCCGTTGTCGTCAGCGTGATATTCATGCCCTTGATCTTGTCAACCCGGGTGTAATCGATTTCGGGAAACACGAGCTGGTCCTTCAGGCCCAGCGTATAGTTGCCGCGGCCATCGAATGCATTGGGCGGCAGCCCGCGAAAATCGCGCACGCGCGGCAGCACCACGTTGCACAACCGGTCAAGAAACTCGTACATCCGGTCGCCGCGCAGCGTGACGCAGCAGCCGATCGGCATGCCCTTGCGAATCTTGAAGTTGGCGATCGATTTCTTCGCCCGCGTGACCACCGGCTTCTGCCCGGCAATCTGGCCCAATTCGATCACGGCCACGTCGAGCAGCTTGACGTTCTGGCTGGCCTCGCCCATGCCGATATTGACGATGACCTTGGCGACCTTCGGCACAGCCATCGGATTCGTTTTCCCGAAGCGCTTCATCAGCGCGGGAACAACTTCCTTGCGGTAACGTTCGTGCATTCGGCTCATCATGTTCCGGTCTCTTGACTCTCTCGTTGATGCTCTCGTTAAACGGGCACGGCATGCCATGCCCCTACATTCGCCTTCTTACTTTTCAAGCGTATTGCCGCAACGGCGGCAGACGCGCTCCTTGGTGCCGTCGGGCAGCATCTTGTGTCCGAGGCGTGTGCCCTTGTTGCAGGCCGGGCACAACAATAAAACGTTTGAAATCGACAGCGGCCCTTCCTTCTCAACGATGCCGCCTTTCACGTTCTTGGACGGATTGGGCCTGGTATGCCGCTTAATCATTCCCGAGTGTTCCACCGTGACCGTGCGCTTGGCAGGATCCACCGCGAGAACGCGGCCCGTCTTCCCGCGATCGCGTCCGGTCATGACGCGTACTTGATCGCCTCTCTTGATTCCGGCGGCGCTGGGGGTCATTTCCACGTGTTTTCTCATGGCGCTTACCAGACCTCCGGAGCCAGCGAAACAATCTTCGCGAATTTCTTTTCACGCAGCTCGCGAGCCACCGGACCGAAGACGCGCGTGCCCACCGGCTCGTTCGCGTCGTTGATCAGGACCGCGGCATTGTCGTCGAACCGGATGTATGTGCCATCCTTCCGGCGATGCTCCTTGCGGGTGCGCACCACCACGGCCTTCACCACCGAGCCCTTCTTGACCGCGCTGTCCGGAGCGGCTTCCTTTACCGCCGCCGTAATGACATCGCCCAGGCCGGCGCGGCTTCCCGCGTCGCCGCCCAGCGGCAGAATACATGTCAACTGGCGCGCGCCGGAATTATCGGCCACGGTAAGCCAGCTTCGCATCTGAATCATGGCATTTGTCCTTGTACTCTCTTGCGCACGTTAATTTACACGAGTGCTGCGAGTGACCACTTCGGTCAACCGCCAGCGCTTCAGCTTCGACATGGGCCGCGTTTCAACGATCCTCACCGTATCGCCCAGCCGCGCTTCGCGCTTTTCGTCGTGCGCATAAAATTTCTTGGTGACTTTCATTACGCGCGTGTACAGCTTGTGTTGCACGAGGCGCGTCACCTTCACAACGATGGTCTTCTCCATCTTCGCGCTGGTGACCACGCCGGTCAGTTCCTGCCGCTGGTGCCGCGCGGGTGCTGTTACCGCCGGTGTTTCGGTTGCCATTATTGCTTCCTCAATTCGCGTTCGCGCAGCAATGTTTTGATGCGCGCAAGATCCTTGCGGGCCGACCGCAGTTTGGTGACCGCTTCCGCCTGCCCGGTGGAAAGCTGAAAGCGAAGGCGGAACACCTGCTCGGCCAGCTCCCGCTGCCGCTCGTTCAACTCCGCCGTGTTCTGATCGCGCATTTTTTCAACTTTGCTGGGCATCAGAGCGCTCCCGCGCGGGTCACAAACCGCGTATGAATCGGGAGCTTGTGCGCGGCCAGTTCCATGGCTTCCTTGGCGGTCGCCAAATCTACGCCAGCCATCTCAAACATGACGCGGCCCGGCTTCACCACCGCCACCCAGCGCTCCGGCGCTCCCTTGCCCTTGCCCATGCGGGTTTCGGCCGGCTTCTTGGTGAACGGCTTGTCCGGAAAAATCCGAATCCACAGCTTGCCGCCGCGCTTGATAAACCTGGTCATGGCGACGCGCGAGGCTTCGATCTGGCGGTCCGTAATCCACGCAGGCTCGAGTGCCTTCAGCCCGTATTCGCCGAACGATAATTCACCGCCGCGCCACGCCTTGCCGTTTCGCCTTCCTCGCTGCTGCTTCCGGTACTTCACTTTCTTTGGCATTAACATCGTCTTCGTCCCTCAAACCTTTTTCCGGCAAGCTAAACGTATAGCTCACACCCGTCCGCGCACACCCCGCGATCCGTTAAACCGCCACAGCCTGCTGCGCCACCGGCTTTTTCAGGCCGCGCTCGGGAATCTTTTCTCCCTGATAGACCCAGCATTTCACGCCAATCACTCCATAGGTTGTGTTGGCCTGAGCAAAACCGAAATCGATGTCGGCGCGCAGCGTTTGAAGCGGCAGCCGGCCCTGCAGATACCATTCCTTGCGCGCGATTTCCGCGCCATTCAAGCGTCCCGCCACGCGAATCTTGATCCCCTTGCATCCGAACCGCAGGGCGGAATCGACGGCCTTGCGCATGGCGCGCCTGAACGCAACACGCTTTTCCAGTTGCAGCGCAATCGACTCGGCAACCAGTTGCGCATCCAACTCAGGACGATGAACTTCCTGAATGTCGATGTGCACTTCGCGCTTGGTGCGCTTCTGGATTTCAGACTTGAGCTTGTCAATTTCCGCGCCCTTGCGCCCGATGATGATGCCCGGACGCGCTGTAAACAGGCGGATCACCAGTTTGTTCGCGGCACGCTCGATGTCGATGGAACTGATGCCCGCCGATTTCAGCCGGTCCTTCAACGTTTCCCGCAGCTTCACGTCTTCGTGCAGCAGGTCGGCATAATCGCGATCCGCGTACCAGCGCGATTTCCAAGGCTTGTTGTAGCCCAGCCGGAACCCGTATGGATGTGTCTTCTGTCCCAAAGCTTCCTCCCGCTACGTTACTTCTTGGCTTTTCCAGCCGGTCTTTTCTTCTTGCCCGTCAGCGCCTGGCGTGCTTTTTTCACGGCTCCCGCAACGCCCTTCTGCGATTCCGCCTCAGCCTGAGCATCGGCAAGGCGCTGCTGCGCGGCCTGGTGATGCTCGACCACGCCTACCACGATGTGCGCGGTGCGGCGTTGATATCGAAATGCCCGACCCATCGGCGCTGGACGCAGCCGCTTCCAGCGAGACCCCTCATTGACAAAGCACCGGGAAACGAACAGGTGATCCACGTCGAGTGACGCGCCCGCGTCTTCCGCCTTGCGTTCCGCGTTCGCAATCGCGCTGCGAAGCACTTTCTCGACGTCTCGCGTCGCGCGCTTCTTGGTAAAACGCAAAATTTGCAGCGCGTCTTCGGCGCGTTGCCCGCGGATCAGGTCGACCACCAGGCGAATCTTCTGGGGCGACATCCGAACGTGACGCGCCATTGCTACTGCCTCGATCGCCGGAGATTGAATGGACTCGTTTGCCATGGGTTATGACTTCGGCGCTGGAGCGCCGCCTCCGGTGGAACCCGCGCCGGCCGCGGGCGCGCCTGGAGCTCCGGCCACTCCCGCAGCCCGTTCCAATGCTGCTTTGACCGCATGGCCCTTAAACGTGCGCGTCGCGGCAAACTCGCCAAGCTTGTGCCCAATCATCTGTTCGGTGACGTACACGGGAATAAATTTTCGGCCGTTATGCACGGCGATCGTGTGGCCGATCATGTCCGGAAGAATCGTCGACCGGCGTGACCATGTTTTGATCACTTTCTTTTCATTGCGCGCGTTCATCCCCGCCACTTTTTCCCGCAGGTGGCTGTCAATAAACGGGCCCTTTTTGAGCGAGCGTGCCATCGTTTCTCCCTGACTCTTATTCCCCTGCCTGTTATTCCTCGACCCGGCGCAACTTGATCCACTGGGCGCGCCGCAATTTCTTGAATCCGCGCACCGGTCCAGGCACTCGGTGCGACACCGGACAGAACGGGCACACAAACCTGGTGCCCTGAGCGTTCGGCGTCTTTTCCACGGTGACGGCCCATCCCGGCTTGCACAGCCGGTACAAAACCTGCACCGGAACCGCAGCCGCGAATCTTGAACCGGTTCGAGCGGCGGGTTTCGCCGATTTTGCCGGACGCGCCGCCGGGCGCGCGGGCTTGCGTGTTCGGGCGACCCTTCGTGAGGCCGCTCGCGTTCGCCTGCTTCGTGATGCACTCATCATCATTGTCTCGACTTGCTCTCAAATACCCGCCGCGCCAGGCTGAGTATTTTTGCTGCTCAACTAAAAAGCTATGGCTTTCTCCGCTGAACGATCTGCTTGTCCGACCGCCGGTTACGGCGCGTCTTCGCGCCCAGCGTCGAAAAGCCCCACGGGGTCTGCGGGTGATTGCCCTTCACACGCCCTTCACCGCCGCCGTGAGGATGGTCGACAGGATTCATCGCCACGCCGCGCACAGTGGGCCGGCGTCCATGCCAGCGCGTGCGTCCAGCCTTGCCGTACGTCACATTTTCGTGGTCGAGATTTCCGACCTGGCCGATCGTCGCCATGCAATCGAGAGCGAATTTCCGGACTTCGCCAGACGGCAGCTTGACCAGCGCAATGTCGCCCTCTTTGCTGAGCAACTGCGCCGAGCCGCCGGCCGCGCGCACCACTTGTGCACCCTTGCCGGGCTGCAACTCGAGGTTATGCAACTGCGTGCCGGGCGGAATGAACCGGATCGCCATTGCGTTTCCCGGCAGAATGTCCGCGCCCTCACCGGTCTGCACCGTCATTCCCACTTCCAGCCCGATCGGATGCAGGATGTAGCGCTTCTCGCCGTCGGCATAATGCAGCAGCGCCAAACGCGCCGAACGATTCGGGTCGTACTCGATGGCTGCCACCTGTGCGGGAATGCCCTTCTTTTCGCGCCGGAAATCGATGGACCGGTACTGCTTCTTGTGGCCGCCGCCGCGATGCCAGATCGTGATTTCGCCGTGGGCGTTGCGTCCGCCCGATCGCTTTTTCGGCTCGACCAGCGACTTCTCGGGCTCCTGCTTGGTGATCTCGCTCTTATCGAGCATGGTCAGGAAGCGCCGAGACGCTGTATATGGATTAAATGTTTTCAGTGCCATATTCTTGCTCTCTTCCCTGGGTTCTCTTCCCCTGGCACGCCCCGCAGGCCCCCGCTTGCGGGACGCCAAGCGCCCGCCGCCAAAACCCCGGGCTACAGATTGTCCGCGTACTCGATCATTTTTTCGCCAGCCGCCAGTTTTACGTAGGCCTTCTTCCAATCGCGACGGTGGCCTTCCGCGCGACCACGGCGGCGAAACTTGCCGTGATAAATTGCCGTGCGCACTCCTGCAACCTTCACCTTGAAAATCTTCTGGACAGCTTCCTTGATTTGCGTCTTCGTCGCCGCGGGCGCCACTTCAAACACCACCGTGTGCTGGGTCTCCTTCACGCCAAGACCCTTCTCGGTGATAATCGGCCTGCGAATAACTTGAAACTCGCTGATAATCATTGCTTCGTCCTCGACCTCGTCCTTCGCCTGACTGTCGCGCCCGGCTTACTTCTTAGCCTTGCTCGTTTTCTTACCGGCCGATTTCTTCTTGCCCTCAGCCTTGGGCTGCTCAGCGGGCGCGACCGTCTCAATCGTTACAACATCGGATGCGGGTGTTGACGTGCGCGGACCTAGCGTCGTTCCCAGCCGGACAGCGGCGTCTTTCGACAGAACCAGACGATCGTGCCGCAGCAAGTCGTAAGGCTGCAAGGCATGCGGCGCCACCAGCTTCACGCCTTCCAGGTTGCGGCTGGCCAGCTCCAGATTCCTGTTCGCATCAATTTCGACTAGCAACATGGTCTTCGTCGCGCCATCCAAACGGCTGAGCGCTTGGCGAAACGGCTTGCTCTTATGGGAGTCGAGTTGCCATCCGTCCACCACGGTCAGCTTCTGTTCCGCGAGCTTGGCTGACAGCGCCGAACGCAACGCCCCGAGCAACATCTTGCGCGGCAACCGGTACGAATAGCTGTGTGGCACTGGCCCGTGCACGGTGCCGCCCTTCCGCCAAATCGAGCTGCGAATCGATCCGACGCGTGCGCGGCCTGTGCCCTTCTGCTTCCAAAGCTTGCGGCCCGAGCCCGACACTTCGCCGCGGCCCTTGGTCTTATGCGTTCCCCGGTGCTGCGCCGCCAGATACCAGCGAACGGTTTCGTGCAGCAGGTTCGGGTTCACCCGCGCGCCGAACACTGCGTCGGGCAAATCGATCTGGCCGACGCTTTTACCTTCGAGATTCATGATGTCTACAACTGCCATTGTCGTCGTGTCCTTCGCTTGCTGCTTCCGCTTCACTACTTCCACCGGAACCGCTGAAGCTGAACTACTTCGCCCTGCGTACTTTCTTAATCAAAATATAAGTGCCCACCGGTCCCGGCACCGAGCCATGTACCAGCAGCAGATTCTCGTCCGCGTCCACTTTCACAACGCGAAGGTTTTTCGCCGTCACGCGTGCGTTGCCCATATGTCCGGGGAAATGCTGTCCCGGCCAAACGCGCGACGGAAACGAACTGCCTCCAATGCCGCCAGGAGCGCGGTGATGCATCGATCCGTGCGTGGCGTCGCCTCCGCGGTAGTGCCAGCGCTTGACGCCGCCTGCAAAGCCCTTGCCCTTGCTGATGCCGGTCACGTCCACGAGTTCGCCGGGAGTAAAGCGGTCCACCAGAACGCGGTCGCCGGGCTTGGTTTCGTCGCCCGAATCTTCGAGGCGCACTTCGCCGAGCTTGCGCATCGGCGCGACATCCGCCTTCTTGAAGTGCCCTGTCATGGGTTTCGTGACGCGCTGCGGCTTGATGAATTCCACCAGGCCCAGTTGAGCGGCGTCGTAACCATCTTTTTCTTTTGTGCGCCGCTGCACAACCACGCACGGACCCGCCTGCAACACCGTACAGCCCACCGCCGAACCGTCCTCGGCGAAGACCTGAGCCATCCCCAGTTTAATTCCCAGTATCCCGTTCACAGCCATCGAATTTCCCCGTCTCTTCCTTTACTTCCAAAATTTCGTCAACTTCCCCTATTTCCTTAACTTCCTCTACTTGCCAGCGTGCTCTCGCCCGAAGGCCTTGATTTCAACGTCCACCCCTGGCGGCAGGTCTAGCTTCATCAGGGCATCCACCGTGTCCGGCGTCGGCTCGAGTATGTCGATCAACCGCTTGTGCGTGCGCATTTCGAATTGCTCGCGCGATTTCTTATCAACGTGCGGCGAGCGAAGCACCGTCCACCGGTTAATCGTCGTGGGCAGAGGAATCGGGCCGGCTACGTTGGCCCCGGTGCGCTTGGCGGTCTCGACAATCTCGCGCGTGGACTGGTCGAGAATTCGGTGATCGTACGCTTTCAAACGAATGCGAATTTTTTCTCCGGCTGACATAAATTACTCGATAATCTCCGTGACGGCGCCCGCGCCGACCGTATGGCCGCCTTCGCGAATCGCAAAGCGCAACCCCTTCTCCAGCGCCACCGGCGTGATCAAGCTGATCTCCGCCGACACGTTAT
>JBEKCU010000137.1:0-11387 GCA_050014735.1 Candidatus Acidiferrales bacterium
CCATTGGCCTGACTGGGGAAGATCATCTGCGCGAGGCCCGTCACAACGAATGGATAAATCAGACCGAGCAAGATCGTCGTGAAGATTGTCATCCAGATCGAGATCATGAAATTCTTTTTCATCTTTTTATCCTCGGCATCCATTCCACTACATCCCGAATTTGTTTCCTCATGCCCAATGCAGGCTGGTAATCGCCATATCGATCAGCTTGATGCCGATGAAGGGCGCGATAATACCGCCGACGCCGTAGACCAGCAAATTCCAGCGCAACAGCGCTGAAGCTCCCATCGGGCGATACTGCACGCCGCGCAATGCCAGCGGCACCAGCGCAATAATAATCAGCGCGTTGAAAATCACGGCTGACAGGATTGCCGACTGCGGCGTCTTCAGTCCCATGATGTTCAGCGCTTCCAGCACGGGAAACGCTCCCGCGAACATCGCGGGAATAATCGCGAAATATTTCGCGACGTCATTGGCCACCGAGAATGTCGTCAGCGCTCCACGCGTGATCAGCATTTGCTTCCCGATTTCCACCACTTCAATCAATTTGGTCGGATTCGAGTCCAGATCGACCATGTTGCCGGCTTCCTTGGCTGCTTGAGTTCCCGCGTTCATCGCCAAGCCTACGTCCGCCTGTGCCAGCGCGGGAGCGTCGTTGGTGCCGTCGCCGGTCATGGCTACCAGCTTGCCCTTGGCCTGTTCTTTCTTGATCAGCGCCAATTTATCCTCCGGCTTGGCTTCAGCCAGAAAGTCATCGACGCCGGCTTCTTGCGCGATCGCTGCCGCGGTCAGCCGGTTATCTCCGGTAATCATCACGGTGCGGATTCCCATCGAGCGCAGGTGATCGAACCGCTCCTTCATTCCACCTTTCACGATGTCCTTCAAATGGATGGCGCCGAGCACTTGATTGTTCGATGCCACCAGCAGAGGCGTGGCTCCGGAATTGGCAATCCGCTGTACGCATTCGTCCACTTCGACGGGCACAACGCCGCCTCGATCCAGCACAAATTTCTTGATGGCCTCCGCCGCTCCCTTGCGAATGAGACGGCCGTTAAAATCCACGCCGGACATGCGAGTCTGCGCCGTGAAGGGAACAAACGTCGCTTCCAGCGATGAAAGCGCGCGCCCGCGCAGCCCGTACTTTTCCTTCGCCAGCACGACGATGGACCGGCCTTCGGGAGTTTCGTCCGACAGGGAAGCGATCTGGGCAGCGTCTGCCAACTCTCCCGCCGTGACGCCTGGCGCGGGAACGAAATCCGTTGCCTGGCGATTTCCCAGCGTGATTGTTCCGGTCTTATCCAGCAGAAGCGTGTCCACGTCGCCCGCCGCCTCAACTGCGCGCCCGGACATCGCCATCACGTTCCGCTGGATGACCCGGTCGATTCCCGCAATGCCGATTGCGGAAAGCAGTCCGCCGATCGTCGTCGGAATCAGGCACACCAGCAGCGACCACAGCACAAACGGGCTCTGGGGCGCTCCTGAATAAATCGCCATCGGCTGCAGAGCGGCTACGGCAAGCAGAAAGATGATCGTCAGTCCCGAAAGCAGAATGTTGAGCGCGATTTCATTCGGCGTCTTTTGCCGGGATGCGCCCTCGACCATCTTGATCATGCGGTCCAGGAACGTTTCGCCGGGATTCGACGTGATGCGAATTTTGATTTCATCGGAGAGTACACGAGTACCGCCCGTCACCGCCGAACGATCGCCGCCCGATTCACGGATCACGGGAGCCGATTCCCCTGTAATCGCGGATTCGTCGACCGAGGCCACGCCTTCGATTACTTCACCGTCTCCGGGGATGAAATCGCCGGCGGCAGCCACGACCACGTCTCCCGCTCGGAGCTTCGATCCGGAGATTTCTTCCCTGGAACCATCCGCCGCCAATTTATAAGCGATGGTTTCCGTGCGCGCCTTGCGCAGCGTGTCGGCTTGCGCCTTGCCACGCCCTTCGGCCATGGCTTCGGCGAAATTGGCAAACAGCACCGTGAACCACAACCAGATCGTGATTTGAAACTCGAACCCGAATGCGTGGGTGTGGTTCATCGCGTTACGAACGAGTTGAACGGTCAGAAGCGCCGCGCCAATCTCGACGACGAACATCACCGGATTCTTCATCAACGTCCTTGGATTCAGTTTGACGAACGAATCCCAGAACGCGCGCTTGGCAATGGCCGCGTCCCAGATGGACTTGCTCTTTCTTGCTTGGGCTGTCATGGCTTAGTTTCCTTAGAAAGTCTTGCCCGCGTGCATCAGCAGGTGTTCCAGAATCGGACCCAGGCTGAGCGCGGGGAAAAAGGTTAAAGCGCCAACAATTAGAACGACCGAGATGAGTAGGCCGGTAAAGAGCGGCGTCGTTACTGGAAACGTTCCGACCGATTCAGGCGTGTGCTTCTTGCGGGCTAGGCTTCCGGCTATGGCCAGGACGGGAATGACCATGAAAAAGCGCCCAAACAGCATGGTTGTGGCGATCGTCGAGTTATACCAAAGTGTGTTGGCATTGAGTCCGGCGAATGCCGAACCGTTATTCGCGCCGGCTTCCGCGTACGCATAGAAGATCTCAGACAGCCCGTGCGGACCTGCGTTCGCCAGGCTCGACAAGCCAAACTTTGGCGCGACAAGAGAGATGGCAGTGAACCCTAAAACGAACAGCGGGTAAACTAATACCGTGAGCATGGCCATCTTCACGTCGAACGCCTCAACCTTTTTACCCAGATACTCGGGCGTGCGCCCCACCATTAACCCGGCGATAAATACAGAGAGAACGATGAAAACAATTATCCCGTACAAGCCCGAGCCCGCACCGCCGAAGATTACTTCTCCCAGCAGCATATTAATCAGCGGGATCATTCCGCCCAGGGGAGTGAACGAATCGTGCATGGAATTCACGGCGCCACAACTCGTATCCGTTGTGACGACGGCAAACAGGGCGGAATCCGCAACGCCGAAGCGAACCTCCTTGCCCTCCATATTCCCCACGGTCTGAACGTGGCCGGCTGACCCCTGCAACAATGGATTCCCTCGCGCCTCGGAGGAATAGGCAACGGTCACTCCAACGAGGAACAAAATGGCCATTGCGCACCACACGGCCCATCCGTGTCTCTGTGATCCTGTCATTTGTCCCAGTGTGTAGGTCAGCCCTGCACCGATCGCAAAGATCAACAGCATTTCGACAAGGTTCGAGAGTGGCGTGGGATTTTCGTATGGATGCGCGCTATTGGCGTTGAAGAAACCGCCGCCATTGGTGCCAAACTCCTTGATGACCTCCTGCGACGCTGTGGGGCCCAGCGCGATCATCTGTTCCTTAATAACCTGAGTCGTTGTCTTGCCATCCGCGCCGGTGGTCTGCACAGTCTGAGGATCCACGAGTTGGGCGGTCGCGTACGGCTTGAAATTTTGCGGGACGCCCTGCGAAACCAGGAACAGCGCTCCCATTATGCTGAACGGAAGCAGAATCCAAAGCACGGCGCGAGCCATGTCCACCCAGAAATTCCCGATGGTGTCCCGTTCACGCCTCGCGATTCCACGGACCACCGCGATCGCCAGAGCAATACCAACCGCCGCGGAAATGAAGTTGTGATAGGCCAATGTCATCATCTGCGTCAGATACGACATCGTGGCTTCCGGCACGTAGGCCTGCCAGTTCGTATTGGTCGTGAATGAAACTGCGGTGTTAAACGCTAGATCCGGCGCCACGGCGGGCAGATGCTGTGGATTAAGCGGCAAATAATTCTGCACGCGCTCGACGAGATACGTCAGGGCCAGAGTGACGCCGCTGAACATCAGCATCGCGCCGGCATATTCCTTCCAGCCCATCTCGGTCGTCTCGTCGACTCCCGTCAGCCGGTACAGCAGCTTCTCGATCGGACGCAGCAGCGGGTCGAGAAACGTCTTCTCACGGTTGAAGACGCGAGTCATGAAGGCGCCGAGAGGTTTCGTGAGCGCGAGCACGACCAGTAGAAAAAATACGATTTGGAGCCATCCATTGTTTGTCATTGTCAGAACTTTTCCGGACGCAGCATCGCGTACACAAGATATACGAGCAAGCCCACGCAAATCGTCAGCGAGACTATTGTATCGAGCATTCGAGCTACCTCAATCCGTCACAGAATTTCACGTACACAACCGAAGCCACAAAAAAGAGCAGTGTCGATAAAACAAAAATTATGTCCAGCATGGGGTCCTACACTCCTTTGATGGCCATCCCTGAACCGGCTCGATTCGGGGATGGCGCCATCATAATCCTTATTCGTGAGTATCTCTAATCTATCGTGTGGACAACTTCGTTGACTTCACCGGGATCTCGACCGACATTTCCTCAAGATCGTCAACGAAGCGCCGATAGTCGCGCTCGTGCCTCTCGAAGTCCCGCGGGGTCTGTGTTGGAAGCACTGCCACACCGCCGTAAGCGTTGTGAGAAATCGGATGCGTGACGACGAACACGTCGGCAATGCCCCTGCCATTGAAGTCCCTGGCATACCGACGCTGCGCGTCCTTTTCCCGACGACCCTCTTTCCAGAAGTTTACCAGCACGTACAACAGAAAAACTAACCCTAATGCATTCAACAGAAAGAAAATTGTCATGGTCATAAAACCCCCTTCAGGCGCCAGCTTCGCACTTGGAGAACCTTCGCATCATCTCGGTCTCCCGCCTTGGGTAGCTGTCCATGGACCGCCTCCCGAAAGAGTCGCGATCTGATGCTATTTGTACTCGTTACCTGCCGCACCCCGCTGTGCGTCTTGTCACACTTTGCAGTGTTGCCTGTCATCTTGTGTGGCCTCGTCTTACATCTGGATCATGCGCCCTCGTTAGTTAGGAAGTCGTGCATGACGCATAAGGATTCTGTAAGATGGGGAGGGATCGCTGCTAAGTCCTCTTGTTCCAAAGACTGCGGACCTCTACAATCTTTACTTCTCATCTATGCCCTGTTTCTTCCATCGTCATCGCTTCATTTCTGCCGCGGCAATTTTGTTTCTGGGATTCCTCGCGGCGGCAACTGGACGCGCGCAAGAACGCGCCGACTGCCATGTATTCCGCAGCACGGTGCTTCATTTTCCGGTCCGGTATTGCGTTTATTTGCCCGCCAACTACTTCTCGGCGAGCGCCACGACGCAGCGATATCCGATCTTGTACCTTCTTCACGGTCTCGGTGGAAATAACCAAACGATGGCTGTGGATGGAGAGTGGACCGCGTTGCAGGATCTGCGCCGCGATCGCAAGGTAGGCGATTTCTTGGTTGTCGCTCCGGATGGCGGTGAGTCGTTTTACATTAATTCCCGAGATGGCAAGACTCCCTACGGCGATTTTTTCGTCCGCGAATTCATGCCGTTTGTAGAACGTACCTATCGAGTTCAAACCGGGCGTGCGACACGCGGAATTACAGGATTTTCCATGGGCGGCTACGGAGCGCTGCGAATCGCATTCGCGCATCCCGAGTTGTTCGGTTCGGTCAGTTCGCACAGCGGGGCGCTGACGCGGGAACCTCCGCAGGGAATAAACGCCGAAGCGTCGTCGGGAAATTTGGCCGGGCAACTGCTTGCCAGCGTCTTTGGCAACCCAATCGATCTGAAATTCTGGGACTTGAACAGTCCATTCGTCCTTGCCAAGAAGAACGCCGCCTCACTTATGAAGACAAAAATCTACTTCGACTGCGGAACCGAGGATTCCTTTGGTTTTTATCGCGGCGCCACCGAAATGCACCAGACTCTCGATTCTCTAAAGATACCGCACGAATTTCATCTGTATCCGGGCGGACACAGCATTTCCTACCTCCTCGTTCATCGCGACGCTTCGTTTGAATTTCATTGGCATGCATTCGATTCAAAGCGTTAGACGTTCATCGCGTGTCGTCTAAATTCTAGTATTCCTTATGTCCAGGCGGCGGCCATTTTTATTCGATGTCATGAGTAGTGACTTTTCTAATGACAACCACCGAACGGATGCCCTAGAATCGCTTCGCGCGGGGAAGTCCTCTCTCCGCTTCGAGGCACGGAGACCGTTCTTGGATGATTTGGGCATCCACGTATCGGGCCGAAGCGATGAGCTAGTCATCCGAGAGTTATTTGGATCTCCCGCGCGTCAGCGTCGAGCATTCGGTTCTCGCTCCGCTGGCGAACGAGCGGGAGGTGCGCATGCGCACGGCGATATTTGCAGCGATCCTCGGTTCTTTTGTTGCGGTGGTTTGTCCTCCATGCGCCGCGCAAAATAATCCCGTGCCATTTTTGAACAATCCTCTTGTGCCGGGCGCCAAGGCGCCCGGTGGTGCCGCCTTCACTCTGACTCTAAACGGCGCGGGCTTTGTGCCCGGAGCGATGGTCCAGTGGAACGGCGCCGCGCGCGCTACCACCTATGTCAGCGGCACCCAATTGTCTGCTTCGATTCTGGCCTTTGACATCGTTACGCCGGCTTCCGTCTTTGTTACGGTGTCGAACCCAGGTCCTGGCGGCGGCACATCGAATGCGGTCATTTTTGAGGTCACGACGCCAACCACTTCGCTATCCTTCACTCGAAGCGATAACTTGTTTAATGCGGGTGGCTCTATTGGGTCCACTATTTTTGAGCCAGGGGGCATGGCCGTCGGATATAGCCCGGTCGGTGACACAATATCCCTGGCGGTGGTCAACGCTTCGTGCACTGTGCCACAAGGTTGCGTTAGCAACATGGGGACAATTTCGATTCGTTCCAATGGCGTGCCAAGCCTGGTTTTTATCGAGCCGAATTCACGTTCCATTGTGACCGGTGACTTCAATGGGGATGGAGTTCTTGACTTCGTAACCATCGGACCGAATATTTCAGTTACGTTGGGAAATTCAGATGGCGACTTCGCGACCAGTAAGAATTATCCGCTGCCATCGCCGGAGGCTCAGAATCCTTCCACTCCCGCAACCGGCGATTTCAATCGTGATGGACACCTTGACCTTGTGCTGGCTGGCTCCTCTTCGGTGTTTTTCCTGCCTGGAAATGGAGACGGAACATTTGGCGCAGGCGTCGCGTACGGTACGGGAGCTCCTGCTGGAATTACGAATCTTTTAGCGGGCGACTTCAATGGCGACGGGATTCTCGATCTAGCGGTAAGCAATCAGATGGGCAACTCGGTTTCTATTTTGCTCGGCAATGGGGATGGCACCTTCAAGACGCACGTCGATTATCCGACGGGTACTTACCCAGGGACGATTGTCACTGGCGATTTCAACGGAGACGGGAAACTCGATCTGGCTGTCGTGAACGGCGGGGGGGACGCCACCGTTTCCGTCCTTCTCGGAAATGGCGACGGCACGTTTCAACCGAAAATCGATTACCCTGCCGGGGTCTCTCCCTATTCCTTGACCTTGGGGGATTATAACGGCGACGGCATATTGGACATTGCTATCTCGGACGGTCAATGTTCTGACTCTGGTTGCGCACCGGCCGGTTCGGTGAATCTCTTGCTCGGAAATGGTGACGGTACATTTCAAAGCCACCTCGATTTTGCCGCTGGGGCTTCACCTGAATCCCTCGCCTCGGGTGACTTTCTTCCATCGAGTCCTCCGGTGGGCCGCTCCGGGTTTGCAGTGGCGAATTACGGGGACAACACAATATCGATCTATACGCCGCTGGTATCAGGTCCGACCAATCCGGTCCCTACAATCTCGTCAGTTTCCCCAGTGTACGTTATTCAGGGCGGTGGAGCCCTCACGCTGACGGTCACCGGCGCAAATTTTGTTTCCGGCTCGACGGTCTCGTTTGGCGGCCAAACCGAGCCGACGACGTATGTGAATTCGACGCAGCTCACCGCCGCGATTCCAGCGAACGCCGTCGCCGATGCGGGTCCCGTTTCCGTTGTTGTCGCCACCCCGTCTCCTGGAGGCGGAAATTCCACTTCGATATCGTTTAACGTCTACCTTCCGCCTCCCACGATTTCCTCGATCAGTCCGTCGAGTGTGATTGCGGGTTCGCCGGGATTTACACTCACCATAAATGGCACGAATTTCGTTGCTGATTCTGTTCTGGATATCGACGGCGTCGCTCGTGCGATTACGTATGTCAGTTCCACTCAGGTGACCACGGCGATTTTGGCCGCGGATATTGCAAACCCGGCTGCGATCGGTATCGCCATAACCAACACGCTTGGCGATGACGGGTCAGGTGGAGGGTCTTCGTCCCCGGCGACGCTAACGGTTCTTGCGTCAAACTCGCAGCCGACCATCGGGTCGATGGTCCCTGCCAGCGCAACGGCCGGTGGCATGCAATTTACGCTGGCAATCACCGGGACCGGTTTTGGACCTTCATCGGTTGTGACCTTTGGTTCAAGTACCGTATCTTCCGCCTTCGTAAATTCCACGCAGCTGTCGGCCGCGATTCCCGCAGCGGCGATTGCTGTCGCGGGCACTCCGTTTGTAACAGTGGCAAATCCCGGTGGAAACCCGTCGGTGGTGAAAACGTTCACGGTCAATAATCCCGTTCCCGCAGCCAGCAGTCTCGCGCCCACAAGCGTGGCACCGGGAAGCGCGGGGCTGAGTGTGAGCATCACCGGCACGAACTTCAACACCTCGTCCGTGGTGCTCGTGAATGGCTCATCGCGCTCGACTGCCTATGTGAGTTCGACGTCGCTCACTGCGTCCCTGCTGGCGACGGATTTCGCGCACAGCGGCCCATTGAGCCTTGCAGTCAGCAATCCATCCCCCGGTGGAGGCACAACGGGTGCGCTCGCGCTTACCGTCGCCGACTACAATGTGACGGCTCCTGCAGCCAGCGCGACGGTCACCGCTGGCAATCCCGGGAATTTTAGCCTGGTAATCGCGCCTTCCAACGGCACGCTGGGGGGCACGGTCACGTTCACCGTTTCAGGTTTACCAACGGGCGCGAGCGGGACATTTTCTCCGCCATCGCTCCCGGCGGGAAGCATGTCGGCCACTGTGATGCTTTCGATTGCGACTACGCCGCACTCGGCGCTGAGCACGACCGTCTCTCCGCCGAAGCGGTGGCCGCAGTTTCCGTTCCAGTTTTCAATTGCGTTGGGAGCCGGGCTGACACTATTTGGTTTTCGATTCTCGACGCGAGGCCGCTATCGCCGGCTCACGCGGCAATTCCTGACACTCTTGCTCCTCGCTGCGGGACTGGTCGCTTGCGGTGGAATAACTGGCAGCCCGCCCGCGCAGCAGTTCGATCCGACGACGGGCACGCCCGCGGGCACGTACCCGATTACTCTGACATCTACTTCGGGCAGGGCGGTGCTGAATACGACCGTAACGTTGATAGTGAACTGAGAATCCCCGGTTCCTACGGCCTCAAATTTGAGGATTGCTCAATCGTTTCGTCGAATAGGCCAGGCAGGCATTCGCGGTAGCCAGCCAGTTCCAGGCTGCGAAGCCACTACGCGATAGAGATCTCGAATCAAAATTGTGGATCGACTGCCGCAGTCTCTCCTGACGTTCGGAATACCCTCGATTCTGTATGTCGCAAATCCTCTTGTTGGATTAAAGTAGTCATTTGAGCGGGCCGATAAATCGGCATACCATCTGTATCTGCCGCCAAGGTGCCGCCCTAGAGCCTCAGGGACCCTGAAGGAGTAACGATGAGTGCGACCGACATGAGTGCATCTGTTCACAACACTGCCACGTCGATGGAGATGACGTGTATCAATACGATCCGCACGCTCTCGATGGATGCAGTGCAGGCTGCCAATTCGGGGCATCCCGGAACCCCGATGGCGATGGCGCCGCTGGCCTACTGCTTGTGGCAGGAATTTCTTCGGTACGATCCGAAAAATCCGCTGTGGCCCAATCGCGACCGCTTCGTTCTCTCGGCGGGCCACGCATCCATGCTGCTATATTCGGTGCTTCATCTCGCCGGAGTGAAAGAGGCCGACAAGTATAGTCTCGAAAGTCTTGAGGGGCCCGCGGTTCGCCTTGAGGACATCAAGAATTTCCGGCAGCTTGGCAGCCGTTGCCCTGGGCATCCGGAATCCCACCTAACGACGGGCGTCGAGACCACGACGGGGCCACTGGGCCAGGGCTTCGCAACGAGCGTGGGGATGGCGGTGGCGGCCCGCTGGCTCGCGACGCGATATAACCAGCCGGGTTTCGAGGACATTTACAATTTCAACGTGTATGCACTTGGCGGAGACGGCTGCATGATGGAAGGAATTTCCAGCGAAGCCGCATCGCTTGCGGGCCACTTGAAACTTTCGAATCTCTGCTGGATCTACGACAGCAATAGGATCACGATCGAAGGCGGCACTCCGCTAGCGTTCTCGGAAGATGTGGGCGCTCGGTTCGCCGCGTATGGATGGAACGTCACGCATGTTACCGACGCCAACGATCTGAACTTGATCCGCGCGGGTTTTCGTACGTTCCAACAGACCAGCGACCGCCCGACTCTCGTCATCGTAAACAGCCACATCGGCTGGGGCTCGCCGCATAAGCAAGACACCAAGGAAGCGCACGGCGAAGCCCTGGGCGAAGAAGAGGTCAAGCTCACCAAGCGAAATTACGGCTGGCCGGAAGACGCAAAATTTCTGATTCCCGACGGCGTGTACCAGGAATTTCAGAACGGCGTTGGCAAGCGAGGGAAGCAGCTCCACGATGAATGGTCGGCGAAATTCGATTCCTACCGCACAAAGCACACTGCGCTGGCCGATGAAATTTCGCTCATGGAGCACCGCCAGCTTCCCGACGGATGGGATAAGGATTTGCCTTCGTTTCCAGCCGACGCCAAAGGCCTTGCCACGCGCGACTCCTCAGGGAAAGTCGAGAACGCGATCGCCAAAAATGTTCCCTGGTTTATGGGCGGCTCGGCCGATCTTGCGCCCTCGACAAAAACACTTCTGACTTTCGAGGATGCGAAAGGATTCCAGCCGGAAAATTATGCGGGCCGAAACATGCACTTCGGTATCCGCGAGCACGCCATGGCCGCCGCCATCAATGGCATGAGTCTGACGAAGGTTCGCCCGTTCGGCGCGACGTTTTTTGTTTTTACCGATTACATGCGCGGTGGCGTGAGGCTGAGCGCGATCATGGGAATTCCTGTAATTTATATTCTCACGCACGATTCGATCGGAGTAGGCGAGGATGGCCCGACACACCAACCGATCGAGCACCTGGCCATTGCGCGAGCCACACCCGGTTTGATCACGCTGCGGCCTGCGGACGCCAATGAAGTCGTCGAAGCTTGGAAAATCATCATGGATCTCAATGACCGGCCGGCATTTCTGATCCTGACACGGCAGGCCGTCCCGACACTGGATCGAGCGAAATACACCTCTGCCGCGGGCTTGGCTCGTGGCGCATATGTGCTGGCGGAAAATTCCGGAAAACCGCTGGACGTGATTTTGATGGCTACGGGCAGCGAAGTTTCGCTGTGCGTTGAGGCCTTCGAACAGCTTTCGAAAGAGGGAATTAACGCCCGTGTT
>JBEKCU010000138.1:0-11350 GCA_050014735.1 Candidatus Acidiferrales bacterium
TCGATTTCATGTACGTCCACACACGTCCCGGCATGATCAAGGCGGTTGTCGAAGCCTTCGATGAAACCGGGATGCGAGGATTTGTTTGCCGCGGCTTCGTCTCCCTTGGCGAAGAATATGGAATTCCCCGCGAGTTGATCGAAGATCCGGTCCACGCTATCGGAGACGCGCGTGAGCAAATGCGGCGCTACAACAAGCCTGGCGGCCGCATACAGGTAGGCGTCGCACCCAACATGATCTGGGCTGTGGACGAAAAAGGTTACAGGTTGACACGAAAGCTTGCGGACGAGGAACACGCCCTGATTACCACGCATATCGCGGAAACGACGTTTGAATTGCAGACGGCTGCATCGCGGTACGGCCAGACGGACACTGAATTCCTGAGCGATATCGGCTTTCTTGGACCGGACGTGCTTGCCGCTCACTGTGTGCACTGCAAAGAGCACGACATCCGGATTTTGCTGCATCACAACACGAAAGTAGCGCACAATCCGTGCAGCAATATGTATTTAGCCTCCGGCTGCCCTCCTATTCCTGAAATGTTGATGGCAGGAATTACGGTGGGCCTCGCTTCGGACGGCCCGGCAAGCAGCAACAACCACAGTCTTTTTCAGGCGATGAAGTTCGCGGCACTCATGCAAAAGGGCTTTCACCAGGACGCGACCATTATCACCGCGGAAAAAGTTCTGGAAATGGCGACCATCGACGGCGCGCGTGCCGTCGGCTTGGAAAAGGAAATTGGCTCGATCGAAACCGGAAAGAAAGCTGATTTGATCGTCATCGACTTCAACAATGCCTTTATGACGCCGATCCATCATCCGGTTTCCGCAATCGTCTATTCCGCGTTGGGGAACGAAGTTTCGACGGTGATGATCGATGGCCGCTTCGTGATGCGCGATGGCGTGGTGAATACCGTGAATGAGGAAGCCGTGCGCCGACAGGCGCAAATCCATGCCGATGATTTAGCGCGCCGTTCGGGCTCCGACAAGTTTAAAAACCGGCCCTGGCGTTCGATGACAATTTGAGCATCGAGTAGGACAGGCTTTAGCCTGTCAGAATTTGACTTATTTAGGTAAGAGCCGAATCCAATATCCATGAACGATTTTATCGTTGCCGCTTATTCGCTTCGTCCCTCAGTCTAAATCAGACAGGCTGAAGCCTGTCCTACTAAACTCTACTCCTTCACATACGGAGTCATAAGCGCGGCTGGCTGAACCGCTTTGCCTCCGAACAATCCAGAGATGGCTAGAATCGTCACAACGTACGGCAGTGCGAGAAGAAGTTGCGGAGGCACGCGCGTGCCAAAGATCTGCAGCGACAACTGAAGTGCGTCGCAGGCGCCGAAGATAAGCGCCGCAACAGTCGCCTTCAGCGGGTGCCAACGCCCAAAGATGACAATTCCGAGCGCGATGAATCCCTGCCCGGACACGATCGATTCGCGAAAAACTCCCACCTGCGCCAACACAAGATACGCGCCCGCCATCCCCGCAGCCGCCCCTGAAATCAGCGTTCCCGCATACCTCATCCGTTGAACGGAAATTCCGGCGGAATCGGCGGCCGCGGGATTCTCGCCGGACGCCCGTAGAGCAAGGCCAAAATTCGTGCGAAACAGCACGAAGTGGGCAACGAACGCCAGCGCGATCGTCAAATAGAAAAGTACGCTCTGACCGAAGAAAACAGGCCCAATCACCGGAAGACTGCCGATGAATGGAATGTGCAGAGGCTGAAACATCGCGATGCTCTCAGGCACGGCAGAGTTACCCAGAGCCTTTCGGTAAACCGTACTTGCAATACCGAGTGCAAGCACATTGAATACGAGCCCAGCAACAACTTGGCTGGCGCGCACAGTGACATACATCCAGGCTAGAAAAATGTTTACCGTCACGCCGACGACAACAGCGGCAAGCACGCTGAACCAGAGCGTCCCGGTGTAATACGTCACCAGGAAACTCGCCAGGGCTCCCAATAGTATTGTTCCTTCGATTCCGACATTCAACACACCGCTCTGCTCGGCGAACGTTTCGCCCAGCGCCGCCAGGAGCACAGGGCCCGCCAGCCTCAAACTGGCCGACAGCCACGTAACCACGAAGGCCGACAAGATGAACTGAGGGCCACTCATTTCGATATCTCTCCGGCGACCGCCGGCGGCGTGCGGCGAGAGAAGACAGAAAGATTAATTTTGTAATAGCGCAAAGCGTCCATTGCCAGGACGAGAAGCACGGCGAGGCTCTGCAGGATAAACGTGATCGACGAAGGAATGCTGGCCCTGCGCTGCATGGCATCGGCGCCGACCGACATCCCACCGTATAGGAGAGCCGTGGGAATGACTGCCAGCGGATTTAACCACGCGAGAAGCGCAACGATGATCCCGACAAATCCAACTCCCCCGCTAATGCCGTCCATCACGCGATGCTGTGAGCCCAGCACTTCCACCATTCCCGCGAGCCCACCCAGGCCGCCAGCAAAAAATGCGGCCAGCACGATCCGCCTGGCTACATCGATACCGGCGTATCGCGCCGCCGTTGGATTAAAGCCGGTAACAATCAGTTCGTAGCCCAACGGCATTTTTTGCAGCAGAATCCACACGATTCCCGCGGCCGCAATCGCGATCAGGATGCCGGCGTGAGCGCGTGTTCCCGGCAAGATGAAGGGCAACCACGTGGCGCGCGGAAGCAGCCGTGTTTCTGGAAGACTTCCCGGCGCTCGCATCGGACCGGACACTAGATATTGCAAAATGAAAAGCGCGACGTAATTCGACATCAATGAAATTAAGACTTCATTTCCGCCGAGCCGCGCCCGAATGATTCCAACCAGACCGGCCCAAGCACCTCCCGCGAAAAAACCGATCGCAATGACGAGCACTAAAAAAAGAAGGAATGGCAGCGGACCGATCCACGCGCCCGGCGCGGTCAACAGGGCTAACCATGCCGTCGCCGCAGCGCCAATGACAAAGCACCCCTCAAATCCGAGATAACTAAAGCCGGAACGCCAACTCACAATGGTGCCCAAAGCGATCAGAGCCAAGGGTGATGCTCGCACTACCGCGTAGCCGAAACCGCGCAACGTCCCGAAGGGTTCGTGAAAAAGCGCGAAATACGCCGCCCACGGGCTCGCGCCATACGAGAGGAACAGAAATGACGTTACGAACATCGCCGCGAGAAAAGCGATTGCCGTCGTCGAGAAAATCGCCAGAGGCGAATCTGCCGGCGTCAGCCGCCGTTCAAATAGCTTCGCCACGGGGCCCCTCTTCTATTGCAGTGACTGTGCCGCCCACCGACGTTACTCCGGGCGAAATGCCTGCCATCATCAATCCAATCTCATCCACCGACGCCCCCGCTGTATCGACAATTCCCATGATGCGGCCCTCGTACATCACGGCAATTCTGTCCGAGAGATTCAGCAACTCTTCAAGCTCCGCCGAGATCAATAGGATCGCCTTTCCCTCTTGCCTCGCGAGCAGCAGTTCCTTCCACACCGACTCGACGGCGCCAACATCCAGACCGCGCGTCGGATGCTCCACAACCAGTGCAGCCGCTCCCCGCATGATTTCCCGGCCAAGGATCAATTTTTGCAAATTGCCGCCCGAAAGTTTTCCGGCCGCAAAATCGATTCCCGCATTTCGGATCCCGAAGCGAGTCACCAGCCCCAGCGCGGACTCCCGAGCTTGCCGAATGCCCCGAAACAAACCGCGCGTATATTTCCTTTGCAAACCTAGAATCGCATTATCCGCGACGGACATCTGTGTGACCGAACCCACATGGCGCCGGTCGGCCGGAACGTAGGAAATACCCATCGTGCGATGCTGCGCAACGCCTAGATGCGTGACATCCGCTCCGTTCAGTAACACACGCCCGCCCTGAACATCGCGAATATGCAGGATCGCCTCCGCTAATTCGGATTGGCCGTTCCCATCGACTCCTGCGATGCCCAGAATCTCACCCGCGCGCACTTCCATGCTAAGGCCGTTCACCTTCTCCCGCCCGCTTCCGTCTCGGACGCGCAAGCCTTCGATTTGCAGAATTGGCGCGCCGCGTTGTTGCTGCGATTTCTCCGCGCGGAGGTTCACTTCACGGCCAACCATAAGCCGTGTCAATTCCCCGCCGGAGGTCTCACCTATGGTTCGCGTCGCCACCACCTTCCCATCGCGCATGACAGTGACGCGGTCGGCAAGTTCCATAATCTCATTTAGTTTATGAGTGGCGATCACGACCGAGCGCCCATCCGCGCGAAGCTTGCGCAAAACGGAAAACAATTGGTCCTTCTCCATCGGCGTCAGTACGGCCGTCGGTTCGTCGAGAATCAGAAGGCGCGTGTCCCGATATAGAAGTTTCAGAATTTCGACCCGCTGCTGTACGCCAATGGGCAGCGATCCAACCTCGGCCGCCGGATCGAGCGCAAGTCCATGTCGGCGACTCAACTCCTTCAGCCTTGCCGACGCCCCCTGCAAATCCAGAAGAGGCCCTCTGCCTTCCCGCAAACCGAGCACTGTGTTCTCCACCACCGAGAACGGCCGCACCAGCATGAATTCCTGATGCACCATTCCGATGCCGAGCGCGATTGCGTCCTTCGGACTGCTCAAGTGCACACGCTCGCCATCGATGAAAATCTCTCCGGCGTCCATCGAGTGAAAGCCATAGAGAATTTGCATGAGCGTGGATTTCCCGGCCCCATTTTCTCCAAGCAGCGCGTGAATCTCGCCGGCTTGGATTGTCAAGCTGGCGTCGTTGTTCGCGAGCACACCGGGGAAGCGCTTGACGATGTTCCTCATTTCCAGGATATGCTTCACCATACGCTCCTTCGAAAGACTGCGTATCCCTACCTGAAAAAGTTGCAACGGAAAAGGCGGACGACGCGGGAAGTCTTCTTGGACTTACACCACAATCTTGTCGACATCGATCTTGCGCGATCCGATGTCGCCCCATACTTTCTGGAACGTACTCCACTCATAGGGTGAAATCAGGCGGGGATTATAGTCCCCGTTCTTGCCGCACTTCTGCAACCACATTTGATTCACCGGACGCCGCCACTCCGTTCCGCCGGCAAAGGTGCCCCCCGCAACTTCTTCGGCGACATGTGTCACCATGCCACCGAGGTCCATCACGAAGCTCGTGGCGACATTGTCCGGAGCAATCTCGGTCTGGTCCGAAAAGCAGCCCAGAACTTTCGCATTTCCGGCAACCGCCCCCTGAATCACCCCAAGTCCGGTGACATCGGCAGCGTGCCAAAGCACGTCCGCTCCGTTACCGATTAGGATTGAGGCGGCTTCTCGGCCCTTCGAGGCGTTATCATAATCACCGGTGATGATCGCGAGTGCTTGAATTCCCGGGGCCGTTTGCCGAACTCCCGCGATAAACGATTTTTTTATATTCTGCTGGTTCGGATCATCGGCGCCACCGATGAAGCCCACCGCTCGTTTCTTGTCCGATATTAGGGCGGCCAGAACACCGGCGCCGAATGCGGCGCCAACGTACCCCATGTTGACGTACATGATGTTGGGCGGCACGCTGGCTTGCGGAATGAACGTCGTGACGAAAAAGCGCTGGCCGGGATAATCAGGGGCTACTTCGAGAAACGTGCTGCTGAATTCCACGCCGTGGCCCACAATCAGACCGAAGCCATCGTCCGAGTACCCTCGAGTGACCTGGTCCATCTGCGCGATGCTGATATTTTCCGCGTAGGCCGTCCTGAAACCGTACCGCGCCTTAAGCTCCGTGAGTCCGTCGAAGGCTAACTGGCTCCAACCGCCATCCGTAATGACTCCGGACAGCAGCAACGCCACGCTCGTCTGGTGACTTCGATCCGCCCATGCTGTCGGAACGCCCGGTAATGCAAGTATCGAGGACATTGCACCAAGAAACCCACGCCTCGAAATTTGGCCCATTCGTCGCTCCCGACTAGGACTGTGAATTCACATCGATAAGGCAATCATTATCGCGCCAAATCGACCAAGCGGCGAAGCATTCTTCTGAATCACGACGATCGCAGCGGATTATGGGCGCTTCCCCTTTTAAGTTCGTAACTATGAACAGAGAGACTGCGCTGGGCGGATGTTGGATAGTGTCCTAATTTAAGTTTGAATTCGGGTGACGGCTGGCAACTCCGGGAACGCCAATCTCCCGATTGGCGTTTTGTGCTTCTGTACGGTCGCCAATCGGCAGATTGGCGTTCCCAGGGTTAGACTCCGAAGTCGCAGCCTCACATTTCGTCGAACGAATTTCTCTAAATTAGAACACTACCCGGACGTTGAATGGCCTTGCCCGAAAGCTGGGCGCAACTATATAACTTATACGCAAAACCGAGCCGATAAGAAGGAACAAGACTATGAAGCTAAACACATATCTCAACTACGGCGGCAACTGCGAGCAGGCCTTCCGCTTCTACGAACAGCATCTCGGCGGAAAAATCACGATGATGTTGACCCATGGGGAGCAGCCCGGGCTGACCGGGGTTTCGCCTGATTTGAGCAAGACCATCCTTCACGCACGAATCACCATTGGGGAGACGGAACTCATGGGCAGCGACGTCCCGCCGGCCCGCTTCCAGCCCATGCGGAGCGTCTATCTCTCCCTCATGCTTTCCAGCATTGAAGAGGCGGAACGCATTCATGGTCTCCTCGCCGACGGAGGTGAAATCTTCATGCCGATGCAGGAGACATTTTTTGCCTATCGCTTTAGCATGCTCAGGGACAAATTCGGGACATCCTGGATGATCCTCCACGAACGCCCAAGGCTCTAGAATGCTCAAGGTATTGTCCCGCGCATATTCAAAAAAGGAGACGGAATGAATCTCACGCAGCAGCCTGAAATTACAGTCTGGCCAGAAACCCATTACGTCTTTATCGAGAAAATTGGACCGTTCCAAAATACTGCTCCACAGTCCTGGAAAGAGTTGCACCAGTTCGTTCCGACTATTTCAGAACATAACAAGATCACAGGATATACGAGCCTCTACAAAATAGGACCGAGCGTCTATCGTGCAGGCGTTTCGCTCGCCGCCGAACCCAAGAATCTTCCGTCGAGCGTGAAATACGAAAAATTCAAGGGCGGCAAGTATAGTCGTTTCGTCTTGACGGGGCCTTATTCGCAATTGCCGGAAGCTTCCCGCCGCGTGCTTGAAATTGTTTCCGAGAAACATATCCAACTTCGAGACGACTACTGTATTGAGAACTATTTCAACGATCCGAGAATAACCCCTGAGCCGGAGTTGATCACTGAAATACTGATTCCCACCGCATGAGGATGGGCCTAAAGCGACATTATAGGATGGGGAAATGGCGCGATTATCGACCAAGGAAAGCTTCGACCTGGGCAAGAAACTTCGCGACAAAGTACCGCGATCGGCGCATGCGCAATGGACGCCCCGACCGAATCGCGCCGACCCCATACAATTGCTGAGGGAAACGGATCGCGGACGAATTCCGTCCCTGCTTCCGATTCGTTACGGCAGGATGCGAGCCTCGCCCTTTGCCTTTCTTCGGGGCGCAGCGGCCGTGATGGCCGCCGATCTTTCTACCACTCCGGTTACGGGAATCCGTGTACAAGCCTGCGGTGATTGTCATGTGTCCAACTTTGGAGGCTTCGGAACGCCCGAGCGTCAACTCGTCTTCGACATCAACGATTTCGACGAGACGCTTCCAGCGCCGTGGGAATGGGACGTCAAGCGCCTGGCGGCGAGCATCGTTCTGGCGATGCGAGAGGTAAGCTTCGATGAGAAGCAATGTTCGGACACGGCGCGCGCCTCGATCGAATCTTACCGGAAACACATGCGCGGATATTCCAAGCTGACGGCGCTTCAAGTCTGGTATTCCCATCTGAATGCCGATCTGTTTGCCGAACATGCGGAATCGCGCCAGGCGAAGAAGCAATGGAGAAAGCTCGAATCCAAAGCCCTTCTCAGCGCCCCCAGCCACGAATTCCCGCAAATTACGAAAATGCAGCATGGCCGCCCCCGGATCGTTGACCACCCGCCTCTTATTTATCACCCCCGCGAAATGGCAAGTATCGGAAAGCGTGTGCGGGAAATGTTCCAGAAATATCTTGTGACACTACCCGAAGATCGCCGCGTGGTTCTCGATCGCTACGAGTTGGTAGACGTCGCCCGCAAAGTCGTGGGAGTCGGTAGCGTCGGAACGCGCTGCGCAGTCGCGTTACTCAAGGCCGCACCGAAAGACTCACTGATCTTACAATTTAAGGAGGCCCGCGCCTCCGTCCTGGAACCCTATGCGGGAAAGAGCAGATACCTGAACCAAGGAGAACGCGTCGTGACCGGCCAGCGAATGCTTCAATCCGCCAGCGACGTTTTTCTCGGCTGGGCGAGCGACGAGAAGGGCCATGACTACTACTTTCGCCAACTCCGCGACATGCGCATGAAAATTAATCTTGAAAGAATGTCTGGAGATGAGTGGTTCGAGTACTCGAAACTTTGCGGCTGGGTGCTGGCTCGCGGCCATGCCCGCACCGGAGATCCGGCCCGAATTACCGGTTACCTGGGGAAAAGCGAAGCATTCGATGAAGCGATCACGAAGTTTGCCACTGCGTATGCCGACCAGACAGAGCGCGACCACGCCTTGCTTCTCAAGGCCATCCGAACCGGAAAAATTCGCGCGAAGCCCGCGAGCAGGTCATGATCGCCCGAAGTCACGGAGCAACTCGATGAATATCGATAGCTTTTCGGAATACTCACGATCTCGGAATTCAACGCAGAGTTCGCAGGGGAACACTGAGGGGCAAGAAGAAAACCGGGATAGTTCAATAGCGGTTCGGGCTGTGAATCGCTTCTCCCGATTCTCCGTGTGCTCCTTGCCCTTTGTGTTCTTTGTGTTGAGTTCTGCCGGCGTCGGCAAAACCGATCGAATATAAATACTCAAGCCGAGAATGCTCTAACATGTCCGTAGGCAGCCGTGCTACTGAGTCCAGGCACCGCGCGACTCAGCTGTGACAAAGACGGGCTAGCGCCTCCGAAGCTGCCGAACTCCACTCCCCGAGCGGACACACTAGGCCAGATACTCGTAAGCATCCAGCGTAAGAAATTCATGAAAATCCGCGCCCGTCATAAGTTGTTCTAGGATAACGCCAGCCGTTTTCAATTTTCCGGCCTGAAACCGTTCGTCACCGAGTTGTTTGCGAAATTTGTCCAGCATCGAATTCAACGCATCGCGGGCCATTTGCGCCGTCACGGGTTCGCCGTTATTGAGCCTTGCGCCGTGTTTCACCCATTGCCAGATTTGCGCGCGGCAAATTTCCGCCGTCGCGGCGTCCTCCATCAAGTTATAAATGGGAACGCATCCATTCCCATCCAGCCATGCGGCCAAATATTGCAGTCCCACGTCGATGTTCCAGCGAAGGCCCTCTTCCGTGATTTCTCCCGTCGGAATCGCCAGAAGGTCCCCGGCCGCAACATGCACATCCTCGCGCTTGCGCGAAATCTGGTTCGGCTCCGTCATATGCTCATCGAAGATTTCCTTCGCTACGGCAACCAAGGCTGGATGGGCAACCCATGTGCCATCGTGACCCGCCTTCACTTCGCGCAGTTTGTCGTCGCGGACCTTGCCCAGCGCTTTCTCATTGGCCGCTGGATCGTTCTTGATGGGAATCTGCGCGGCCATTCCTCCCATGGCGTGAATTCCTCGCCGGTGGCAGGTCTTGATAAGTAGTCTCACATACGAATCCAGAAAGTGCTGAGTCATGGTCACCTCAGCTCGATTGGGAAGGATGAAATCGGGCCGGCTCCGGAATTTCTTGATGAAGCTAAAGATGTAATCCCAGCGCCCGCAATTCAGTCCCGCTGAATGTTCCCGCAATTCGTGCAAAATTTCGTCCATCTCAAATGCCGCGAAAATCGTTTCGATCAGCACCGTGGCGCGAATCGAAGCGCGAGGAATTCCGAGATAATCCTGAGAAAAAAGAAAAACATCGTTCCACAAGCGCGCTTCCAGGTGGCTTTCCAGCTTCGGAAGATAAAAATAGGGGCCTGTTCCGCGGTCGAGCGCGTTCTTGGCGTTGTGAAAGAAAAACAAGCCGAAATCGAATAGCGATCCAGATATCGGCTTGCCGTCCACCAGAAAATGCTTTTCAACCAGATGCCACCCGCGAGGGCGAACCATAAGCGTGGCGGTCTTTTCCGCCAGCGCATAGCTTTTCCCTTCGGGACTGACAAAGCGAATTGTCCGATTCACTGCGTCACGCAGATTGATCTGCCCATCCAGGTTATTGCTCCACGTGGGAGAATTCGAGTCCTCGAAATCCGCCATGAATACGCTGGCGCCGGAGTTCAGCGCGTTAATGATCATCTTGCGGTCGACAGGTCCGGTAATTTCAACGCGGCGATCCAGCAAATCTTTAGGAATTGGCGCAACAGTCCACTCCAATTCGCGCACGTTGGCAGTTTCCGGCAGAAAATTCGGAAGCTCACCGTGATCGATTCGTAGTTGTCGCTCGCGGCGTCGGGTTAGGCACTTCTGTCGACGATCCTCGAACGTCATCGCCAGCTTTGCCAGAAACGTCGTCGCGTCCAGAGTCAGAATTGTCTTGTAAGCATCATCAAGCGGCGCGGTGATCTGAATTTGCTGCACTGGGCTTGCCATCTGAGATTTACCTCCGTCCGTAGCACAGGCTTGAGCCTGCGGGTACTTCGCGCGTACGCAAGTTCAAACCAAAAAACGGCGAACGCGCGTGGAAACTGGGGATTCTTTACAGTTTTCAATCGTGAGGCACGGCCTTGCCCTCAGAACTCTTGCCGGCTCCACCAGAAGCTTCGGAACCCGCCGTCGCGATGGCTGCGGTCGCCGCCGCACCGCCAGCCGTAACGATCTGCTGTACGGCATCGAAATAACCCTGCCCAACAAACCGCTGATGATTCACGCCCTGATACCCGCTCTGCTCTTCATTCCGAAATTCTGCGTCTTGCAGGCTGGAATATGCAGCTACGCCGCGCTGTTTGAAACCATGCGCGAGGTCGAACATCGACGAATTCAGCGCATGGAAGCCCGCAACCGTGACGAATTGGAATTTATACCCCGTCGCTGCCAGTTCGGTATGCAGGCGCGCCGTCGCATCCTCATCGAAATTCTTTCGCCAGTGAAAGGAGGGTGCGTAATTATAAGCCAGTATTTTCTTCGGATATTTCGCCAGCACTCCCTCCGCAAATTCCTTCGCTTCCGCCAGGTCAGGCTTCACGGTTTCGGTCCAAATGACATCGGCGTAAGGCGCATACGCGAGAGCGCGAGCAATCGCCATCTTCACGCCGCCGCGCACTCGAAGATATCCTTCAGTTGTGCGCTTGCCGGGAATGAATTCCCGGTCACGTGGATCGATGTCGCTAGTCAGCAAATAGCAAGTCAGAGCATCCGTTC
>JBEKCU010000139.1:0-11332 GCA_050014735.1 Candidatus Acidiferrales bacterium
GGCCAATCCGGTGAACTCGCCTCGGCCCGTTTGAATGCCATGAATGTCCGATTCAAGTCGCGAATGCCTTGGGAATTGGCATTTTCCTTTGCCCGCGCCATTCAGCAACCCGCGTTGGAGATTTGGCACGGCGAGATGAGCAACGTAGCAGCAGCGCAAAAAGCTTTGTATCACCGGGCCAAGTGCAACCAAGCTGCTCGACGTGGCACATACGATGCCGTGATGGAGACGGAGGATTCGGACCGGGCGTGGCGATCCGGTTCTCCGATGAAAGTTTTGGTGAGAGCGCAATGATGCCGGGCCAGCACAAGAAATTCATTGTCGGGAACTGGAAGATGCACACGATTTCCGCCGACGCCAGAAATCTGGCCAAGGGGATCGTGGATGGCATTGGCGGCATGGGCACCGAGGACCAAGTATCGGTCGCCGTCTGTCCGCCTTTCCCTTATCTGGCTCTTGTCGCGGAAATTCTCAAGGGCAGCCGCGTCGCGCTCGGAGCGCAGAATCTGTATCCGCAGAAAGAAGGCGCATTCACCGGCGAAGTCAGCCCGACAATGCTACTCGATCTCGGATGCAAGTACGTCATCCTCGGACACAGCGAGCGCCGCACCATCCTCGGAGAATCCGATGCGTTCATCAACCAAAAAGTACGGGTGGCCCTGACGGCCGGCCTCGACGTGATCCTGTGCATCGGTGAAACTCTGGATCAACGCAAGGCCAATCAGACCGAAGAGGTGCTCGACCGACAGCTTACACAAGGATTAGTCGACGTGCCGGCCGAAGTCCTTGCTCGCATGACCATTGCGTACGAGCCGCTGTGGGCCATTGGCCATCTCGGACACCACGCGACTCCCCAGCAGGCTCATGACGCGCACGCCCTCATCCGCCGCCGCGTCGGACAGTTATTCGGAGAGAAATCGGCTCGGACACTTGTCATTCAGTACGGTGGAAGCGTCAAGGCGGAGAACGCCGCCGCGCTGCTCAGTCAGGACGGTGTGGATGGCGCGCTTATCGGAGGCGCCGGCCTGCATGCCAGCCAATTTCTGGCAATTGTGCGAGAGGGAATCAGCATGCCACAAACCATTGCGGAGTCAGTATGACGACAAGCGCCCCGCATTTCAGGGAAGTCGCCGCTTAGCAAATATAGAAAGGTAGACCGAAAATGAAAGCTGTTGCCGACGAGCCCAAGGCTCCCGAACCGAAGCCGGAATCGAATAACAAAAATTCAGAATTGAAGGCGGGGTCCAAGCACAAAGCGCCCGATCCGAAAGACGATTTAAAAACTCTTCCCCTACCGCAAGTGGAGAAAAAACTGGGCTCATCTCCCGAGGGCCTCACGCAAGCCGAGGCTCAGAAGCGCCTGACCCAATATGGTTCCAACAAGATTGAAGAAAAGAAAGCCAATGCGGTCTTGAAATTCCTGACTTATTTCTGGGGCCCCATTCCGTGGATGATCGAAGCGGCCGTAATTCTTTCGGGAGTTGTCCGGCACTGGCTGGATTTTTTTGTAATTCTCCTTCTTCTTTGCTCCAACGCCGTGGTTGGATTCTGGGAAGAGCACCAGGCGGGCAATGCCATCGAAGCGCTCAAGGCCAAACTGGCGGTAAAGGCCACAGTGAAGCGAGATGGGAAATGGGTTAACCCGGATGCCGCCGACCTCGTGCCTGGCGACGTCATTCGTCTGCGGCTCGGTGACATTGTGCCGGCGGACGCGCGTTTGCTGGCGGGCGATACGATCGAGGTGGACCAGTCGGCGTTGACAGGCGAATCCTTGCCCGTCACCGCCAAACCCGGCGGCGCTGTATTTTCCGGCTCGATTATCCGCCAGGGCGAAATCGATGCGATGGTTTACGCCACGGGGACGAACACCTACTTCGGCAAAACCGCGCGACTGGTGCAATCGGCGCACGCGGTCAGTCACTTCCAGAAAGCCGTGATGAAGATCGGCGACTACCTGATCGTCCTCGCGGTGAGTCTGGTAGCGGTGATTTTGATCGTGGCTCTCTTGCGCGGCGACAAGGTCCTGACCACCTTGGAGTTTTGCCTGGTGCTCCTGGTGGCCGCGATTCCCGTGGCCATGCCCACGGTGCTCTCCGTGACCATGGCCGTTGGCGCACGCCTGCTGGCAAGAAAGGAAGCCATCGTGACGCGGCTCTCAGCGATCGAGGAGTTAGCCGGCGTGGATGTGCTGTGCTCGGACAAGACCGGCACACTGACCCAAAACAAACTGACCTTGGGCGATCCTCTTACGGTGAACGGAATTCCTCCGGCTCAAGCCATCCTCTACGGCGCGCTCGCTTCGCGTGCGGAGGACAAGGACACGATAGATCTCGCGGTGATTGGAGGCGTGAAGGACGCGAAAACGCTGAAGAGCTATCAGATACTTCATTTCAAGCCTTTCGACCCGGTACATAAGCGCACGGAAGCTACAGTCAAAGGCGCGGATGGCAGGCAGTTCTTTGTGAGCAAGGGAGCGCCGCAACTCATTCTGCAGATGTCGATCAACGCCGGTGAAGTGAAACCCGCGGTCGAGAAAGCGGTGAATGAGTTTGCGGCGCGTGGGTTCCGTTCCTTGGGTGTCGCCCGCGCGGATCAGGAAGGTAAGTGGCAGTTTGTCGGCGTGTTGCCCTTGTTCGATCCGCCGCGCGAGCAAGCGAAAGCGACCATTGCGAGCACACGGCAGATGGGCGTGAAAGTCAAGATGGTGACGGGAGATCAGATCGCCATCGCTCGAGAAACTTCCAAACAACTAGGGTTGGGCACAAACATCCTCGATGCCAGTGGATTTGGTGACATGAAGCAGCACGAGACGGCGCAGGCAGCGGAGGCCATCGAGAACGCGGATGGTTTCGCCCAGGTCTTCCCAGAACACAAATTTCACATTGTGGACGTTCTACAGCAGGGCGGCCACATCGTCGGCATGACTGGCGATGGTGTCAACGACGCTCCTGCGCTGAAGAAAGCGGACTGCGGCATCGCCGTTTCCGGAGCGCAGGATGCGGCCCGCGCCGCAGCGTCCATCGTGCTGCTGGCACCCGGCCTCTCGGTGATCATCGATGCGGTCAAGGAGAGTCGGCGTATCTTTCAGCGGATGAATAGCTATGCGATCTACCGCATCGCGGAAACGCTGCGCGTCCTGTTTTTCATGACGTTGGCGATCCTGGTGTTTAACTTCTATCCGGTGACTGCGGTAATGATTGTGATGATCGCGCTGCTCAACGACGGTGCCATCCTATCCATTGCGTACGACAACGTTCATTACAAAAATACGCCCGAGGCCTGGAACATGCGCTTGGTGCTGGCGATCTCCACCGTACTGGGCGCCATCGGAGTCGTGGCCGCGTTTGGCCTGTTTTATCTGGGCGAGCGAGTTTTTCACCTCGACCACGGGCACATCCAAACGCTGATGTACTTGAAACTGTCCGTGGCTGGACATCTGACAATTTTCCTGACGCGTACGCGTGGCCCGTTCTGGTCCATACGTCCGGCCCGGATCCTATGGGTGGCGGTGCTCGGGACGCAAACGGTCGCAACTCTGATTGCGGTTTACGGGCTTTTCATGACACCGCTTGGCTGGGGCTGGGCTGCCTTCGTTTGGGGCTACGCTCTGGCATGGGCACTCGTGAATGACCGTGTGAAATTGCTCGCTTATCGGATTTTCGATCCCGTGAAAGCATCTCCGGTGGTCAAGGAGCCGCTCGATCTCACACCCCAGATCGCTGCACGGGCCTATGAGCTGTATGAAAAGCGCGGCGAGGGTGAAAGCCAAGCAGACCAGGACTGGCTCGAGGCGGAGCGTGAGATTCGCAAAGATCCGGCGGGAAAGCCGAAGGCTGCCTAATCGTCGTCCTGAGCCGAAGGAGTGGTATGAGCGAAAGACGGCGCTCATGTTTACGAAGGGATGAAGATGAAAATCGATTCAAGGGATTTCCGCGTGCGCCATGGAGACAAGGTCAAACTTAAAAAGTGGCCGACGATCGTCAAGCCCTTTTGCAAATCGAAGAAGGATTATCAAAAACTTCTGGGAAAACACGTTGAGGAGTTGAGCTCGCTTCAGCAACTTCACTACGCGTCCAGCCGGTATGCGCTGCTCCTGATTTTTCAGGGAATGGACTCTGCCGGCAAGGACGGCGCTATCCGGCACGTCATGTCCGGAGTCAATCCAGAAGGCTGCGAGGTTTTCAGCTTCAAACAGCCGAGTGACGAAGAACTGAAACACGATTTTTTGTGGCGCACGACGTGCCGCCTTCCCGAACGGGGACGGATCGGCATATTCAACCGTTCCTACTATGAGGAAGTCCTGGTTGTTCGCGTGCACCCGGAGATTCTGCGCAATCAAGGGCTTTCGGAGGAATTGCGCGATGAAAAGACCATATGGAAGGAGCGGTATCGTTCCATCGTGGACCTGGAGGATCATCTCTACCGGAACGGCACGCGAGTCGTGAAAATCTTCCTCCATCTGTCAAAGAATGAACAGCGAAAGCGATTCCTGGAACGCATCGACGAGCCGCAGAAAAATTGGAAATTCAGCCTCGCGGATATTCACGAACGAAAATACTGGAAAGATTATGTGAATGTTTATGAGGAATGCGTCGAAGCCACAAGCAGCCGGCACTCACCCTGGTACATCGTACCCGCCGATGATAAGGAAAATGCCCGTTTGATTGTTTCCGGGATTGTTATCGATGCGCTGAATGAACTCAAGATGGCTTTCCCGAAAACCACTCCACAACGCCGGCGGGAATTGAAATCCATCGGCAAGGTGCTAGCAAAGTAATTTTCAAACTGTGGTTTCAAGAGGAGTCAATCATGGAAACGAAAATGCACGCCGCAGTTGTCGAGACATTCGGAGCACCTCTGGTGCTTCGGGAACTTCCTATCCCTTCTCCCGGCCCCGGCCAGATCGTAATGAAGACGGAGGCGTGCGGCGTGTGCCACACCGATCTCCATGCCGCGCATGGCGACTGGCCGGTAAAGCCCAATCTGCCATTTATTCCTGGCCATGAGGCCATCGGACTTGTGACCGCCGTCGGAGCGGGTGTGACAATTGTGAAGGAGGGCGATCGGGTCGGGGTTCCCTGGCTCTACTCGGCTTGCGGTCATTGCGAGTATTGCCTGACCGCGTGGGAGACGGTCTGCCCTCAGGCGCAATTCGGGGGCTACACCAAGAACGGTGGTTTTGCCGAGTATGTTCTCGCAGACCCGGATTATGTAGCCCACATTCCCAAGGGGCTCGCGGCCGTGGATGCCGCGCCACTAATCTGCGCTGGCATCACGACCTACAAGGGGATCAAGGAGACCGGAGTAAAACCTGGCCAATGGGTTGCGATCTCTGGGGTTGGCGGCCTCGGTCATTTAGCAATTCAATATGCGAAGGCTATGGGACTGCTAGTCTGCGCTATTGACATCGATGACGGTAAGCTCGCCCACGCCAAGCGCGTGGGCGCCGATCTCGTGTTCAACGCCAAAACTGGAGATCCGGCAGCCAACCTAAAGAAAGAAACCAGTGGCGGAGCTCATGGTGTACTGATCACTGCACCCTCGCTCATTGCGTTCAAGCAGGGCATTGGAATGACGAGGAAACGTGGTACATGCGTCCTGGTTGGGCTGCCGCCGGGGGAATTCCCGGTTCCTCTATTCGATGTGGTGGCGAATTGCATAACCATCCGTGGATCGTTTGTCGGTACTCGTCAGGATATGGCCGAAGCGCTCGCGTTTGCCGTCGATGGGAAGGTGAAGGCCGATATCGAGCTACAGCCTTTGTCTTCGATCAATCAAGTGTTCGACCGGCTCGAACATGGTGATGTGGCGTCACGCGTGGTTCTCGACTTCGCGCGTCGCTAAATCGCACACTGCTGGTCGACGCTTTGGGCGTGGCACAATTGGCGCTCACCGTATCGATTCGTGGCTAGATAAAGCGACGCGGCTGTGAGCCCACATGCATACTACGCAAGAAAGGAAACGTTCATGGATGTGAATAAGATTCTTCTTCCTGTTGACTTTCCAAGTCCTTCGGCAGGGATGATCCATCAAGCCGCATTCTTGGCTCGCCATTTTCATTCCGAGATTATTCTGCTGCATGTGGTGCCGCCACTGAACTATCCCGCCGGGACGTTGGAGAGCGGGCACGAGATCGCCGCGCGGGATTTGCACGCGGCAATCATCGAGCAGGCTCAGAAAGAATTGGACGAATCGTTGCGGTCAGAGTTCGACGGAATTGCCGTCAAACGCTTGTTGCGTCGAGGCGATCCAGCCAATGAAATCGCGCGGACGGCTCGCGAAGAAAAGGTGGGCCTGATCGTGATGTCCACCCATGGCCATGGAGCACTCTATCGTCTTTTGCTGGGCTCGGTGGCGACGAAGGTGTTACACGACAGCGATTGTCCTGTTTGGGTAACGGCCCACGTGGAACAAGCGCCCGCAAGCGAATTCGGCCTCCACAATGTTCTTTGCGCGGTGGATTTGAGTTCCCATAGCCCGACCACAGTGTCCCAAGCCGCGCTGGTGGCCGCGGAGTTTGGTGCGCGGCTTACGCTCGTCCACGTCACTTCAAGCGTGGAAACCTTCGGCCCCGGAGGGACCGCGGTCGACCCGGTATGGAAGGAGGAAATCGTGGGCTTCGCCGAGAAAGAAATTGCCAGGCTCCAGCAGGAAACGGGCATCCATGCCGAAGTAATTATCGATAGCGGTAATGTGCATGAAGCGTTAAACCGAGCCGCAGCCAATACTAAGGCTGACGTTCTGGTCATCGGACACCTTCCCTCCGGCGGACATTTGGGGGAAAACGGTAGCGGTTATGGAATCATTCGCCAGTCTCCCATCCCCGTGCTGAGCGTACTCGGCCCGCTAAACAGAATTTGACGATTCCCTCGTCTCCGGTCTTTTCACCAACATCTCTATGAGTCCCGAGAAACTAACTGTCGATGCCGAGATGGAACAGCTGCAGCACGAATCGTTCAACTACTTTTTGCATGAGATCAATCCCGCAACCGGGCTGGTGATCGATAAGACCCAGGCTAATTGCCCTGCGAGTATCGCCGCCACGGGCCTCGCCCTGGCATCTTACCCGGTGGCTGTCGAGCGTGGATTCATGACACGCGTCTTGGCCGTAGAACGAACTTTGGCGACGCTTCGCTTTTTCTGGAACAGCCCGCATGGCCCCGAGCCGGATGCCACCGGCTACCAGGGCTTTTACTATCATTTTCTCGACATGCAGACCGGCCGGCGCGAGTGGGATTGCGAGCTATCCACGATCGACAGCGCTTTTCTGCTGGCAGGGGCGCTGACGGCGGGAATGTATTTTACCGGCGATGAGCAGGACGAACGTGAAATCCGCACGCATGCCGAGGCTCTGTATCGACGCGCGGATTGGCAGTGGGCGCAAGACAGCGGCGCGACAGTCACCCACGGCTGGAGACCTGAAACCGGATTTCTCAAATATCGCTGGGAAGGCTACGACGAGGCGTTGCTCTTATATATCCTGGGGCTAGGTTCGCCCACGCACACGCTGCCTGCACAAAGCTACGCAGCGTGGTCATCCACTTACCGATGGGAACAATGCTATGGACAGGAATATCTTTACGCGGGTTCCTTATTCACACATCAACTCTCGCACCTCTGGATCGACTTTCGCGGAATTCAAGATGCTTTCATGCGCGACAAAGGCATCGACTATTTCGAGAACAGCCGCCGTGCCACCCATGCACAACAACTGTACGCCATCGGCAACCCGCTCCAGTTCGAAGGTTATGGCCCTCATTGTTGGGGAATTACGGCAAGCGATGGACCCGGTCCCGCCACCATCAAGGTGAATGGCATAGAGCGCCAGTTCTTCAATTACGTGGCTCGTGGCGTCCCGTACGGACCCGACGACGGAACCATCGCACCGTGGGCGGTAGTGGCTTCACTGCCATTCGCCCCCAAGATTGTGTTGCCCGCTCTCGACTACTTCATCCACGAAATTAACTTGACCGAGCGGAACCCGTACGGATTCAAAGCGTCTTTCAACCTGACGTTTCCGGGACAGGCCGCCAACAAGAAAGGCTGGGTGTCGCCCTGGCATTTTGGACTCAATCAAGGACCGATCATTCTGATGATCGAGAATTATAGAACCGGGCTGCTGTGGCGATTGATGCGGAGCTGCCCCTACATCGAGAGCGGTTTGCGTCGTGCCGGTTTCGGCGGAGGTTGGCTCTGAGCTTTGAGGAATATGCGGCCGATCGATTCGAGAAAGAGTCGTTGCTGCGCGGGTGTACTAAACCGGACAGCTTAAGAAATTGACTCAATCTAAAATCAATTATTGTGAAGGTGTGAGGGGAAACATGCTGTAAATGAAGGAAACGAATCGGCGGTATCGCCGAGTTCCTCCAATCGTTAGGAGAAAATGAATATGAAGATCTTGAAGGACGGATTCTCAGCCATCGTATCGTTCCGTTTTAATGGAGGAAAATATCTCCCTGCCTTAGCGCTTTTGCTTGTTACACTGCCCGCCTGGGCAGCCCATTCGGATTCTTTTTCGTGGCAAATTCATGTGCCCACAACCATCGGAAACGCTCAAATTAAGCCTGGGAATTATGTGTTCAAAGCGGAGGAAGGCCGATTCGAACTCCAAATCATACAGGGTAACGAGGTAATCGCTACAGTTCCTTGCCACTGGACGCATCTGCGTGACAAAGCTTCTGCGTCGGAAGTCAAAACTCTTGATAACCAAATCATTCAATTGCAGTTCGCCGGGCGCAGAGAGGCGATCCAATTCGATCAATAATTTGAAATATGAGTTGCGACTTAAGTCGGATCTTTCGATCGACCGAGTAAGCAGGATGTTCTGCGCGTCCTCGCAGGAGAGAGTGCCAACAACCCGACTCCACAGTAAGCGGCTGGCCTCCGTCGCAAAAGCTTCCCTCCAAACGTGTCCTTCGCTCTGACCTTGCCCTGCGCGTCGCGCACGAAAATATGCTGAGAGACGAACTGGCCGTCGTTGAGCCGTAAGGCGGTTAAGTTGCTAATTATCTCTCGGAGGTCGGCGCTCGGCAGGCAGTCAGTAGAAGTGAGGCGGAATGAAACTCCGTCTTCGCTATCTAGGTATGGGCAGGGGCGGCCTTCGCGGTGATCGGTTCGATTGTAGCCTTTCCACCGCATTGACAATCCCTTCCCGATCTGAATCTGACAGCGTCGCTACACGATTTGATTTAGGTGTTTGGATGGCATGATCGTCGCCTAATCCTAAATCATAATCGCATCCCGCTGGAGCTTAGTCCGCCGTTCTTCGTATTCCTCACCAGTGATCTCACCGTTGGCATATCGGTTTTGCAACAGACGCAGAGGCGATTGCATTTGCCTGTGGGTAGTCCGGCTCACCGGCATCATGAAGGAAAAGAATACGGCCCAGAGAAGAACCCAGAAAAACCACCAATACCAATGCATTCCCCAAAAGTAGTACATAGTTGAGACCTCCTTTTTACCTTCCCAACAAAAGCCGCTGCGTATTCCCGCTCGTCCTGACCTCGACCGGCCGAATCGAGCGTCGTCCGGGAAGCGCCGATTCCGATTTCTCATCCGTGCCGGTAGACTTCGCATGCTTCCTTTTGCGGCCGCCTCGCGACACCAGCGTGCGACGCTATTTCCTCGACGATGCCGCTCGCGCCGTGACCATCGGTTCGTTGGTTCCAGCGCCAACCGGCCGGCTGCCTGCGGCTTCGGTCCGGTCTGTTTTGTGTTCCGAAGTTTTCTCTTCCGAGGACAACTCTGGTTTTCTCTCCACACGAAGGCTTTTTGCAGGATCCACTTTTGGCATCATGACTTCGAGCATGCCATCGCTGAATGTGGCCCGAGCCTTCGAGAAGTCCACCGCGCAGGGTAAATCGATGACACGGAACATCATTTCTTCGCTCCTGTGCGAATGGGCGCGTTTTCCAGACTTGCGATCTTCCTGTGATTCGGTCTTACCGCTGACGGTCAGACGGTGCGGCTCGACACTCACCTTGATGTCCTGCCTGTTGAATCCTGGGACTTCAGCGCGTGCAATCAGCTGCTCGCCGGTTTCCGAGATGTGGAATTTCACGGGTTTTAGCAGCTCAGATTCGGCCAGAAACCAATCGTTCCGGTCGTTTCCCGGCACGTGTCCGCCGTGCTCGAAAATTTCAAAGGCCCGCCGGGCAATCAGATGGAATACATCTTGTGGATGCTCGAAAAGTTCATGGACCGATACGAGATTTAAATCGGTACTGGTTGGTGCATGTGAAGAATGGTGCGTCATTGGTCCTCTTTTTGCTGTGGAGTAACATCTGCTTCTGCACTCGATGAGATACGGGCCTCTTTCGGTTGAATACCGTCCTCAGCGAAAGTTATGCGACCTTGGACTCGGTCCCCGACTTTGTGAACGGGGGCGCCAAGCCTAAAGACCGATTCATTTTTTCGAGCTCTCTGGCAAACTCCGAAGGCAGGAGAGCTGGCAATCCCAGCCAATCTTTTCCATTGTCAATGGCAGGCAGCCAGAAGCAGCTTTCTTCGACGGGCAAGCAGAGGAGCGCCGCTACTGGCATGCCGGCCAAAGCAGGGAGCAGGCCGAAACCGCTTCTATCGGGCAGGCGCGTGTTGCAAAGCACCAGATCGACCGGGCGTGAGCTCAACAAATCGGAGGCCGCTCGCATATTGCTGGCAAAATGGCACTGGAATCCCCACCGTCGCAGTCGGTCCGTCAAGACCAGCTCAGTATGAAAAAGTGGTCCAACCAAGAGCATTTCTCTGCCGCAGAGAGTGAATTTGTTGCCTCCTAATCGCTCGCGTATCATTTCCGCATGCTTGGCCGCGAACATCACATTGGTTTTGACGAGTTTCAGTCCCTGTCATCTTGCAGCCGAAATCGGTCGATACGTCGACCATCGTCGCGAAATGGCCGAAATTGTAAGGGGGGAGCACACCTTCACCATGATCGCTTCTCATCTGGCCCCATACGCAGACTGTACAGTGGATGGTCATCTTCCAAATGCCTATGCGACGAAGCGAAAGCCTATTCCGCCGCAGGTCAATCGATTTCAGGCGAGCCGTATGGGCAGCCCAGACGTTGCCAATGCTTGTAGGCCAGGTCTATCGAAAGTTAGTTTAGATTCGTTGCGCCGCAATCGTTCATTGGGTCTGGCACCATTCACTCCGATGCTTCTTCTTCGCCGATGTGCGCCAATCTGCGTCTGGGCACTCTCTTATACGTCTTATCGTTATCTCGATGCGGGAGAAATATTGATCGTTAATCCATGCTGTGATTGCCGTTTTTGTTGAACATGGCGCCTATTCGGACGTTTTGCCCCTGCAGCCAGCGTGGCCGCATGAACAATCG
>JBEKCU010000140.1:0-11249 GCA_050014735.1 Candidatus Acidiferrales bacterium
CTGAATAGAAAGCTCATGCGATACATCCGGCAGTACAACAAATCGCCCCGCACGGTGAAATGGAAATATGCCAACCCATCGCGCCATATCAGTACACAATCAGTTGGTACAGGTCACTAGTAAGAAAGCGGTTCGATTCTCGCGATATCGGAAACGTTAATCTCAACAGCCGCGGCCCTGCCCAGCATTTCCATTGAAACGACCAATCGGGCCAGTCCTTTTTTTCGAACTAATACTCCTTCGACCCCGCGTAAAGGGCCGTTCCGGACCCTGATCCTGTCCCCGCAGGTTAGAAAGGGATGCGGTTCGAATCGGTGGGCCCCCTGAACGATCAACCGCACGGCATCGATTTGTTCCTGCGGAATAATCGCCGGGCATCCATTCATCCATCCCACAATGCTGATTAGCCCTGGGGTCGAGAGAATTTGAAGTTGACGGTCCATTCCACCGCGAATGAACACGTAGCTGGGAAACAGGGGCAGCAGGAGTTGCTTCGTGCGATCCTGCCAGCGGTGCACCGTCCCATAAATTGGGAGAAAAATATCGTGACCTTTGGAGGAGAGTGACTGCGCAACAGTTTTCTCGTGCTGATGGCGCGTGTACAGGGCGTGCCATTGGTCTCTCGGGGGGCATTCTCGTTCATTTTCGGCTGTATGCATGTAGCTCTGCCCTGTGCCTCACATGGGACCACACTGAACTTTTCCGGTTCGGAACTCTTCGCGACGAAGAATCGTCTGGGGGGATTCGATCAACCCCTGGAACTTCGATCCCAATAATAAGAAGATCTCGCCCTAGATATCCAGCACCAGGTATTTGTTTCCGTGCTTCCGGCCGCTCTTGCGTCCTCGGCCTACGGCGCGATAAGGTTCGCTTTGGCAGGACAATAGCGTCCATCGATCCAGATCATGTTTTAGCATCGCGAATCCAATTTCACCGCAGTCTCCCGATGGGCGTTCGACACGGACGACTCGTGCCTCCCCCGTAAGATGAATCGTTGTTCTCATGCCAGGAAGAGAAGGAAGGACGATCTCGACTTGGACTGCCGTCTGAATGGGAGGGCAAGTTAGAGTCACAACAAAAGCTCCGAGGGTGCTCAGAACGCGCGTGATCCCCTTGCCTTGCACTCGCCCGTGATCCGCGAGCTCCCAGGTAAAATTCGCCTTGGCATTTAGTTCGTAGCGTGATTCGCCCCTCAATTCCATCGAAGCACCGGGCGCATGACGGAAAGGCGATGTGGCCGAGCGAACATAAAATAAAATATTCTCATAGCGCCGCCCACAGTATGGATTTGCGCGGCTTTATGCAATCGGTAAGCCGCCCTCACGGCTGGCCCATGACGAATCCCCAAGCGTCATCGAGCCGATGTCTCAGCTACCCTCGGGCTAAATATCCCGCGCCAAGGTTGAAAGACATGCCGGGATGAGGTCAGAAGCCCTGTTATGAGTAAGTGACCTTTTGAGTACCATTGAAGTAACTAAGCAGGGGCCTGCCGTGGCTTTCCTCAAGGCGCAATTTGTAGGCACGAATAATGACAAATACTCTTGCATGATAGTGGCATTTCAGATAGGCTTTGTGTCCCTAGCCCTACCCAGCGGGGTTACGATGAACCAGTTGCCGCAAATTGTGGACGAAAGAATCAGTGTCGCCATCGCGGACGCGGATTGGATGACCGCGCATCTGATCGCGAATGGCCTCACGCGCGGCCGGCAAGACATCGCCGTCGTGGCAGTTTCAAGCTCTACCACGGAAGCGATCCACGAACTCGAAAAGAAACAGCCGGACATTGCTCTGATCAACGCTCACCTGGATGATGGCCCCTTGTCGGGCTACCAGGTTCTTCAGCGCTTGCGGCTGCTCTCCCAAAAAACCGTGGCCATCATGATGATTCCAGACTCCGAGCGCGAACTGGTCATCGATGCATTTCGCGGCGGCGCAATGGGAGTATTTTGCCGAATTCAGCCCATCAAACTTCTCTCGAAATGTATTCGGTCCGTACACAGCGGACAGGTTTGGGCCGATAGCCAAAATCTTCATTTTGTCCTGGAATTTCTCACGCAACTCAAGCCACTGCGCCTGCTCAAGCCGGGGGGCGGGATGGGCAGGCTGACTCCGCGGGAAGTGGAGGTGGTGCGCCTGCTCGCGGAAGGCATGAGTACCCGTGAAATCAGCGTAAAACTACGAGTCACCGAGCACACGGTCCGAAACTACCTGAGCGTGATTTACGACAAACTCGGCGTTTCCAGCCGTGTCGAGCTCGCACTATATGCGGTCACGCGCGAAGATACAGGCTCTCCGTCTGGTGTTTAAAACGAAAGGCGCATCGCTTCAAAACTCCTTCCTGGTCAGCCGCACCTTGCACTCAAGCATTTCTTTCAATTGCCGATGAGAAATCCATAACAGATCAGTTGAAGCTGCAAATCGAATCCGACGTGTCTCCGCTGGCGGCGGTTTCCTCACCGGTCATCTTTTTAGGAGTGGCCGCGCAATCTGCTACTTGGATATTACCACCTGTTCCGCGTTTCGAAGCGCAACGAAAGCTCTGCCGGTCCGTGGGATACACCGTCACCCCAGCACCTAAAGTGAAAGCCAATTCTTGACGATTGACCACATGTATCTTGAGCACTTTAGTGTTTGGGCAGCATCTCGCCGAGAGAACGATCTCACTCAGCGCCGGAAATTCTGGATGCTCCCAGCCGATCCAGCCAAGATAGATTATCGCAATCGGGGTGAAGTGATGGACGACCTGATCAAGGATTTCCTAGTCGAAAGTAATGAGAATCTGGATCGGCTCGACAGCGAATTGGTGAAGCTCGAATCGGATCCATCTTCGCAAGATCTTCTATCCAGCATTTTTCGGACGATCCACACGATCAAGGGTAGTTGCGGCTTTCTGGGGTTCGGCAAGCTCGAAAAGGTGGCCCATGCGGGTGAGAGCCTTCTTTCGCTCCTTCGCGACGGAAAAATCAGCCTCGTGCCTGAGCTGACGAGCGGACTCCTGTCCATGGTGGACGCCATTCGAACCATTCTGGCGGCAATCCAATCCAGTGGACAGGACGGGAAGGAAGATTATCCTGAACTCATAGAAACCTTAAAGCTGCTGCAACAGCCCGCGAAGAAGACAAGCAAAGCAGCCGCCAGTCCACGCCAATCGGATCCTCCGAAAAAGGGGCCAGCTCCGTCCGTCGCAAAGATTCCATTGGAATCCACCACGCCGTCACCGGCGACAAGTCAAACGGACCATCCAACTCCGGATCGCCTTCAGTCCGCACATCCCCCGTCGGCGCTGGAAACGAACGATTCGAGCGTTCGAACCGAAAAGATCGAAGCTATCCCCGTCGAGCCGCGTCCAGCTGAACACGAGGATCTTGCGGCCGCACTAGATGCGCATCTTGATGCGGAACTTGGTCACCGAAGGGATCCCCTGGCGTCAGGACCGTCGGCTGCCGACGACATCCCGCCTCGTATGGCTGCGGCGGAGACAATTCGGGTGGATATCCACTTGCTGGACCGGTTGATGAATCTTGTCGGGGAGCTGGTGTTGACGCGAAATCAAATCACACAGTTTTCCTCCAGCCAGAGCGACATCAACATGATCGGTCCCACGCAACAGTTGAACCTGCTGACCAGTGAGTTGCAGGAAGAAGTGATGAAGACGCGTATGCAACCCATCAGCATCGTGTTCGACAAATTTCCACGCGTGGTCCGCGACGTCGCCTTGGGCTGCGGCAAGCAAGTCCAAATTGAGATGGAAGGAAAGGAAACGGAACTCGACAAAAGCCTCCTCGAAGCCATCAAAGACCCGCTGACTCACATCGTCCGTAATTCGGTGGACCATGGAATCGAAACGCCGGACAAGCGCGTGGCTCGCGGAAAGCCGCCCGAAGGCCACCTGAAACTGCGTGCATTTCATGAAGGCGGGCAGGTCGTCATTGAAATTTCAGACGACGGAGCCGGAATCGATGCAACTCGAGTGAAGAACAAGGCACTGGAGCGCGGCCTAATCACTCCCGCACAGGCAACGCACATGGGCGAGCGCGAAATCCTGAATCTCATTTTCCTTCCCGGTTTCTCCACCGCTGAAAAGGTAACCAATCTTTCGGGCCGCGGCGTTGGAATGGACGTGGTCAAAACGAATGTCGACAGGGTCAATGGGTCGGTGGATCTCCAGAGCACGGCGGGAAGAGGGACAACCATCCGAATCAAAATTCCCCTCACGCTGGCCATTGTCCGGGCGGTTATCGTTCAGAGCTCCGGAAAACGATTTGCCATTCCGCAAGTAAGCATTCAGGAACTTGTGCGGTTGGATGGCGACCAACTGCACATGGCGATCGAACTGGTACACGGCGTTCCCGTCTACCGCATGCGTGGACGGTTGTTGCCCCTGATTTATCTTAGCGAGGAACTTGAACTCAGGACCGATGTTGGAAGCGCGATAGATCAAAATGCCGCAATCAATATTGTCGTGCTTCAGGCCGATGGCCACCCATTCGGGCTCGTTGTCAACAAAATTAACGATTCGGAAGAAATTGTTGTCAAGCCGTTGAGCAAACAATTGAAGAGCGTCAAGGTCTTCGCCGGAGCGACGATTATGGGGGATGGCAAGGTCGCGTTGATTCTGGATGTGGTCGGGCTGGCTCAAGAGGCCAGTATCCTGTCGGAGGTGCGCGACCGCGCCATTTCCGAAGAGGCGGTCAAGTCGCAAGACACCGCAGGTGAAAAACAGAACTTTCTGCTTTTCTCAGGCCCGGATGATGCGCGGATGGCATTGCCTTTGGCATGTCTGGACCGCATGGAGGAGTTCCCCATGGCACAGGTGGAACAATCCGGCAACCAGTGGGTCGTGCAATACCGGGGAAACATTCTGCCCTTAATCCGTTTGAGCGAGGTGCTTGAGGAACGGCGGACCCGGCTTCGGCACCCGGAAATCCCCTCCGAATCCACGATGGATCCGTTGCAGGTGCTGGTTTGCAATGACGATGGGCAAACGATCGGGTTGGTCGTCAACGCCATTCTGGACATTGTCGAGGACCGTGCGGAGACCAAGTCCCCGGCAACTCGCCCGGGCGTCCAGTATGCAGTTGTGATCGGTGAGCGGGTTACCGAACTTCTCGACATTCCAGCGATCAAACGGATCGCCTGTTCCAAACTTTCAGTGCCCGGTGACTACGTGGAGGTCACAAGCTAAAGCCATGGCGCAACGAAATCAGTTCTGCACGTTTTATCTGGACAAACTCCTGTTCGGCGTCGAACTCCAGAAAGTCCAGGAGGTTATGCGCTATCTGGAATTGACAGAGGTGCCGCTCGCGCCGGATGTGGTCAGCGGCCTGATGAATCTCCGGGGACAGATTGTGACGGCGGTTGACTTGCGCAAGCGACTGGAACTTGCGAATCGACCGGAAGGCGCGGTGCCCATGAATGTCGTGATCAGGAGCGCCGACGGAGCCGTCAGCCTGCTTGTCGATGAAATTGGAGACGTAGTCGAGGTCGACGGTGATTCCTTCGAACGCCCGCCCGAGACGATGCAGGGCAAGGTGCGCGACGTGATCCTCGGAGTGCACAAGCTCGACAAACAGCTCATGCACGTTCTGGACACCGAAAAGGCTTGCGAAGCTGGGGACCCCGTAGTCGCAGGTCTCGCGGATTGATGAGGAGAGAAGATGAAATTGACGATTGGAAGGAAACTCGGACTTGGTTTTGCAACCGTAATCGCGCTTATGTTAATCAGCTCGGGTCTTACCTACACGAAGGCCCGAGAAATCCGAGACCTCGGAGTTTTTGCGGAGTTGCGCGCCTCCACGATGAAAGCGATCACCGCGCTCCAGCGGGATTTGAATCAAACGCAGAGCAAGGGACGCCAAGCTGTCCTTGCGGGCACGGAGCAAGCGAGAAGGGACGCGGCACGAAAGTTGTTTAATTCGGCGTGGGACGATTGCGCGAAAGACATCGCCGAACTCAACGAATTGGCGCCCAAGTGGACTCTTCCAGAAAATCGCGACCGGTGGGCAAGGGCCAAGGAAGTACTTCCAAATCTTCGGCAGACCCAGGAAGCCTCGATGGATGTTGCCGCTGGGACGAGTTCCGACTCTGTGATCAAAGGAGGAAACGATTTTGCGGATAAGGCCACAATTGTAAGCGATCCCCTTAAAGCAGTCCTGCAAGAGATGGACGATGCTTTTGCCCAGATGGCTTCTCGGACCAATGAACAACTGGCTGCGGCAAATGGCGCGATGACCTGGATTATGTTGATTTCTGCCTTTTTGGGACTGGGAATAGGAATCGGCGTGGCCATTTACATGGGCCGCAGTATCTCCGCATCCAGTTCCGCTGTCCTGAGTAAGGCGGTAGCCATTGCCGCAGGCGACCTAACAGGCGAAGAAGTCGAGGTTCACAGCAACGACGAATTCGGCGAGCTTGCCGTGGCCATGAACAAGATGCAACACAATCTGATCCAAATGATCGTCGCCGTTGCCCAAAATGCGCAGCAAGTCGCCAATGCGAGCGAGGAATTCTCCGCCGTCAGCGAGCAGATCACCTCCAATTCCGAGGAAACCACAGCGCAAGCGAACGTCGTTTCCAATGCCACGGACCAAGTCAATCGCAATTTGCAGACCGTCGCCACCGGTGCCGAGGAAATGAGTTCCACAATTCAAGATATCGCCAAGAACGCCACCGAATCCGCTCGCGTCGCCGGGGAAGCCGTCAAGACCGCCGAAACCACCAACGCGACCATCTCTAAACTGGGCATCTCCAGCGCTGAAATCGGCGAGGTCATCAAAGTCATCACGTCCATCGCGCAGCAGACCAACCTGCTCGCCCTGAACGCCACCATCGAGGCAGCGCGCGCCGGGGAAGCAGGCAAGGGCTTTGCCGTCGTCGCGAACGAAGTAAAGGAACTGGCAAAACAAACCGCCAAGGCAACCGAAGACATCAGCATGAAGATTGCGGCGATTCAGGACGACACAAAAGGAGCGGTGGAGGCGATTGGAACGATCAGCGCCGTGATCAATCAACTGAACGACATATCGAGTACCATCGCGACGGCAGTCGAGGAGCAAAGCGCGACGACAAATGAGATGTCACGAAACGTCACCGAGGCTGCAAAGGGATCCTCCGAGATTACTCAGAATATTTCGGGCGTGGCTCAGGCCGCGCAAGGCACGTCGTCCAGTGCGCATGAATCGATGAAAGCGGCTCAGCAACTGGCCCAGATGTCCACTCAACTGCGCGGCCTGGTTGAACAATTCAAGGTGAGCGACGAGGGCCAGGGCAACGGACGCCACAAGCGAGCCGCCTGAAGCGCGTTGATCTTTCATCTACAGCATCCGCGGCGGCGACGCGCCGTACGGCCGAGCCGCCAATCGAGTCCAACCAAGACTCGGAGCAGGGGGAAGGCCGTGCTGCGTGGGAGCCTCATCTAAGAAAAGCATTCTAATTGTCGACGATGCGATCGTTGTTCGCAAGGCGCTTACCGATGCGCTGTCGCGCGACCCCGACCTCGAAGTCCTGGGCACCGCCAGCAATGGACGCCTGGCCTTGGCCAAATTGCACACGCTTCGCCCCGACGTTATTCTGCTCGATATCGAGATGCCGGAAATGAACGGGCTGGAAACCATTCCGGAAATCCGCAAGCTTCTTCCCCGTGTTCCAATCATCATGTTCAGCACACTCACAGAACGAGGAGCCGAAGCGACGCTCGATGCGCTGTCGCTGGGTGCGTCCGACTATGTGACAAAGCCCAGCAATTTAGATATGGATGCAACTTCCGAAAGCATTTCCAGGGAACTGATCCCTAAGATTAAAGCGTTATGCCATATCCCTTCCGGCCCTGGGATGCTCAATCCACGGTCCGGCGCCACGAAACCGGCTCCGCTGGTTCAACGGCCTCAGATTCGCCTTCACGCTTCTTCCCCGCGCTCCAATCGGCTTGGCATTGTCGCCATCGGAGTTTCGACAGGAGGGCCCGATGCGCTTGCGCGGCTCTTGCCAGCGTTTCCGGCCACGTTTCCTCTCCCGATCGTTGTGACGCAACACATGCCGGCGCTCTTTACGGCCCTTCTGTCTAAACGGCTCGCGACCAAGTGCTCGCTCCCGGTCCGGGAATGTCAATCTGGGGATTTGCTCGAGCCGTCTTGCATCTGGATCGCACCCGGCGACTTTCACATGATTGTGGAAGAAAACGGAGGTCGCATTCACTTGCAGGCGCATCAGGGACCCAAAGAAAATTTTTGCCGGCCCTCAGTGGATGTGCTTTTCCGCTCGGTAGCGAAAGTATTCGGCCCTCATGCCCTCGGCGTCATTCTCACGGGAATGGGCCAGGATGGCCTGAAAGGATGCGAGGCGCTATGCGCCCGAGGCGCGACAGTAATCGTTCAAGACGAGGCGAGCAGCGTCGTATGGGGCATGCCGGGTTTTGTCGCGCGCTCGGGCCTGGCGGAGAAAATTCTGCCACTCGATCAAATCGGCGCGGAAATCGTCCGCCGCGCGGGCGTCCAACCGATGGTCGAGATCAGCAATTAACTGGCTTTCTAACACTCCAGGAACGTGCGAGCTAAATCGGAGTGTTAGTTGCCCGCACGGGCACGGCATGCCGTGCACCCTACAACGGAGACGTCATCTGGCAATCTCGATTCTCGTCCAGTTCAGCGATCCGAATAATATCCGTCCCTGGCTTGCACAGTGAGGTCCTTATTCTTGGTCGTCAGATGGATTTTGTGATACGACGCCGTTGAATCCGTTTTGACGGGAGTGTAGCCAAGGCTGTATTGGTTGCGCAATTCGTCTTCGATTGACGAATAAATCTGATCGATCGATTCTTTCTTTGAAACTTGAAAAAGGTGGCCGCCCGTTTCCTTTGAAATCCGGTCGAGAATTTTCTTGCCGTCCGGACGGTCCTCTTGCGGTTGGGGATATCGCCTGTGGCCCCCTCCTCCCATGCCTCCGCCGGGCCCGCCCATTCCTCCCCTGCCGAAACCGCCGAATCCACCGCCGTTTCCTTCCTCGCCTGAAAACAGAATCGAATACACAAGCGTGTCGGCCCGTTGAGCGGACACGATGGCGCTATCCAGAGATTCCTTGCTGCCATGATCGACTCCGTCCGAGAGAATGATGAGCGCTTTACGGCCTTGCTGTTTGCTCATCATTTCATTCGAGGCAAGATAAACGGCATCGTAGAGCAGCGTGCCGGCGCCGCCACGCGATCCTCGCTGACCGCGTCCGCCGCCTGAGGAATAACCGCCGTCTTGCTCGGGCGATTCCAGTAAGTTCAGAGCCGATTCCAACTTTTTCTTGGAAGAAGTGAGGTCCTGAAGGAGTTCGACCTCCTTGTCGAAATGAATCACGAAGGCTTTGTCACGATCCTCCCGTAATACATGATCCAGAAAAGTGAAACTGGCGCTACGCTCATCGCCCAGGACACGTCTCTGGCTCATGCTGGTATCGACGAGCAGCCCGAGCGTCAAAGGCAGATTCGTCTCTTGAGTGAAATAAGCGATGGTTTGCGGGCGCCCGTCTTCGTCAAGAACGAAGTCGTCTTTATTCAAGTCTTTAACAATCTCGCCATGCTTATTTCTGACTGCGGCAAAAATATTCACAACTTTGACGTCCACGGAGATACCGGGGTTCTGCTGGCTCCAAATCGCCGCCCCTCCGAGTAGCAGAACCGTCAGGACCAGAACGAGACAGAGGTTCAACCGAGCGCTACGTACCAATCCGATCTTGTGCGGTTTGAGATTCATCGATTCTGTCGCACCTTCGCGTAAATTCCTGAGTTGGAACGGCCCGAGTTCAAACCGGTTAATGCGAACATGATCGGCAAATCCGAGCCATGCCCCATAGGCGATACGGCGACGGGTTGGATGCGTTCTCGTGAGGCAGGGTTTGCCGGGAATCGCACTGCTGATCGAGCCGAAACGATAGCATAGAGGTCAGCCTGGATGGCGTTCCTGATTGTGAGCCGAGACGGCGCGCGGCGTGCCGCGGCGGGACTACCAATCACGATGCCGTGAGGGGACTGAGTTTCGATTTGCCAGCTATCGAGCGGAACTCGCGAAATTCGTGCCAGACGATTCTGTTGAGTTGAACGGCTGAGAAAGCTCATTTCTAAAAAACTCCATGATCCGTGCTTCGGCCCAAAAACGTTCAACTCCTTTGTATCGCGAAATAAAAGCGCAATGTCCTCCACGCGCAGGCGCCTCCAGATGAATGTGCGAATTGCCTGTTAACGCTCGATCGGAAAAACTCGAGTACGGAACGAATGGATCGTCCTGAGCGGTCAGAATGAAGGCAGAAACCCGGACATCGCCGAGGACGCGCAATGCGCTCGACCGGGTGTAGTAATCGGACGCTCCTTGAAATCCACAATACGTCGCCGTGATGACATCATCGAATTCCCGCAGAGTGCGCACACGGGACATCGGGCCGAGATCGAATTTGCCGGGGAAAAGTTTTGCCTTGCGCCGCATACGTTCCTTGAGGCTCGCGACGAAATGCCACCGATACACGAAGTTGCCCGGAAATCCGACCGCATCGGCGCATAGCGCCAGATCGATGCAAGGACACACCGCTGCGATCCCGCGCAACTGGCGCGGCGCTGAATCCGCCAGTTCCCCTACCATCTTCAACACCAGATTGCCGCCCATGGAATATCCGGCAATGAAAATTTCGGGAAGCGCGTCGCGCTCGATCAATTCCATCAAGACCGCGCGGTAATCGCCGGAAAGCCCCGAATTGTAAAGCGTCGGAGTAAGGGATTCGGTGCCGCCGCAGTTCCGCTGGTTCAGCCGCACCGCATTCCATCCTTCCACGAACGCGCGTTCGGCGAGTCCCATCATGTATCCAGACTGGCTAGAGCCCTCCAGGCCATGGACAAGTATCAGCGTTGGGCACTTTTGCGGTTCGGATTGCCAGTGACACTCGCCCAGAATTCTTGTGCCGGGCTCGGTTTCGAATTCCCGTGGCGTGCTTTGCGGCAACCGAGGATAGCGCCGCCGCCAGAACGTGGCAGCTAGTGTCTGTATGTGGGGATTCCGCAAGAGCCTGTGAGGTTCGAACGGCATCATAGGATCTCCGATTTTACGATAAGTTTGCCTTCGCGCGATGTTACTGTGCGCGGTTCGCGATTTCAGGATTGCGATCGAGGCTAGGCGTTTGGGGCGGGAATCACCGCTTGGGTAATGTGGGACCGGTGGGTCCGGTTCGCTTGATTTCGCGTGGCGGCGCGCTTAGAATGAATTTTCATTGATGGACCAAAG
>JBEKCU010000141.1:0-11225 GCA_050014735.1 Candidatus Acidiferrales bacterium
CATGTCGAGACTCGTGAGTTCAGCTGCGAGTTGCTTGCTTCGCTCAACGATCATATCTTCAAAATATGCGGCATCCATCTCCAGCTTCTTAGCTCCCTTTTCAAAATAAGTCTTGCCAAGCTCACCGGCACCCTCGTTCAATTGATTGAGCGCCTCTTTTTTCCCTTCTTTTGCCGCGGTCAGTCCGGCCACAGCAACCAACTGGGCCTTAGATTTCTTACCCCAGTGTTTAATGACTTTGAGGCTCACTTCGTAACCGGCACCTATCAGAAATGCAGGTACCCAGACCTCACTCGTGGCCACGGCGCCGGCGACTGCCAATGTTATTGTCGAGGCGGCTTTCACCACTGCGAGCCCATCCACAGCTACTTGTGCCGCCTTATCGAGAGTGGCGCCCCTGCTAATCACGTCGTGCGTCTTCTGCTTGAAACTACTCAAGTACTTGTCGCGCTTTTTCTCTAGCGAATCCAGGTACTCGTCACTGTAAGAAGAGTCATGGGTACATTTTGTGACGAAGTTTTTGGAGAGTTCCTTGAAGTGTTCTTCCGTTTCTCGCTCGATTTTTTTCTGGTCTCCCAGATCGAGGTCCCGGGTCAAATTCCAACTGGTCACGACATGCGCATTTTCATCGACTGCTTGGGCCCGCGCTACCGAAGTGAGGAATGCTTTCACTGTTTTCCCGTGATAGATGCGAGCTTCAATCGAAGTGGGCCGCATGTGCCGCCGAGGCGGCTTCACCGAACGTCGCAGAGGCCCCCTGCTTGCCGGCCGGTGGGCTGCAAGCGTGCCGCGCCCCACATGTACACGATTGGTTTCCGGACAAATTGGTTTTGGGCTATTACCTGCCATTTCTGGTCTCCAATTATTCTTCTCGTAGAACACGCATGCGGACTTTCCTACGAATACACGAAGCTACCGTCCGCCCCGACGCCAACGTTGATCGATTCCAGCTTGCCCTTTTCGGCCATGCGGCTAAGCAACTGCCGTGAAATATCCGGCAGCAGTGTATTCGTCAAAATATTGTCCACGTTGCGCGCACCGCTTTCGACCTCAGTGCAACGCCGCGCGACTTCGTCCACGAGCGATGGATCGTACGTCAGTTCGATCTTATGGTTCTCACGGATGCGCCGCTGAATTTTCGCCAGCTTTAAAATGACGATTTGTTTCATCGTCTCGTCCCGCAACGGGAAATACGGAATCAGGATCATACGCCCAAGGAATGCCGGCTTGAAGATTTTATTTAGTTCCGGCTTGATCGCTTTCACTAGGCCTTCCGGAAGAGGCATCGTCTCCGGATCGGCGGTTAGCTTTGTCAGGGCATCGGTACACGCGTTCGTCGTCAAAAGGATAATCGTGTTCTTGAAGTCGATTTCGCGCCCCTCGCCATCCTCCATCATGCCTTTGTCAAACACCTGGTAGAAAAGTTCGAGCACGTCCGGGTGCGCCTTCTCGACTTCGTCGAGGAGGACTACCGAATAGGGCCTCCGCCGTACTGCCTCGGTCAAAACACCGCCTTCGCCGTAACCCACATAGCCCGGCGGTGAACCCTTCAGCGTTGAGACAGTGTGCGACTCTTGAAATTCCGACATATTAATTGTGACTAGATTGCGCTCGCCTCCGTACAGCAGGTCGGCAAGCGCGAGAGCCGTTTCCGTCTTGCCCACGCCGCTTGGCCCGACAAACATAAACACTCCGACGGGTTTACTCGGATCGTCAAGTCCAGCGCGCGACGTGGAAATACGCTGGCTGATTGCATCGAGTGCGTGGGTCTGGCCGATGACGCGCGAGCCCAGCAACGATTGCAGCGAAAGCACGGTGTTAATTTCGTCTTGTTGCATCTTTCCAACTGGGATGCCCGTCCATGCGGAAATGACTTCGCCGGTGATCTGCGCGTCCACGCACACGCGCATCAGCGGAGCTTCTCCCTGAAGCGAGGCAAGCTCGAACTCGATCTTCCCAAGTTCCGCGCGCAGGGCGGGAATATCCAGCGCGGGTTGACTCGCGGCCGGCCCATCACCGGTTGAGGATTGCGGCGCCGGCGCGGATTCCAGTTGCGTTCGAACCTCCCGGATACGCGACACAAGTTCGAATTCCTTGTCCCTCCGCTCCTTCAACACGGACAGCTTCGACTCTACTTCCGCTTTTTGTTTGGCGATCTCCGCCAGACGCTCGCCGTGGTCCGCGCCCACAGCCGTCTCACGTTCGAGAACGCGCTGCTGCACTTCCAGATCGTCGAGTTGCCGCGTGGCGTCTTCGATCGCCGGGGGCGTGGCGCTTTGTGAGAGAGCCAGCCGCGCGCAGGCGGTGTCCAATACACTGACTGCCTTATCGGGAAGTTGACGGCCCGCCAGATAGCGATGCGAGAGCCGTACTGCCGCGCCGACCGCCTCATCGAGGATGCGCACCTTGTGATGTTTCTCGAGCGACGGGACGATCCCGCGAATCATCGTCATGCATTGCAACTCGACGGGCTCTTCCACTTTGACGACCTGAAAGCGCCGGGCCAAGGCCGCGTCTTTCTCAAAATATTTCTTGTACTCCGACCATGTCGTCGCAGCGACCGTGCGCAATTCTCCGCGAGCTAGGGCTGGTTTCAGCAGGTTCGCCGCGTCTCCCTGACCCGCGGTTCCCCCGGCGCCGATCATCGTGTGAGCCTCATCGATAAAAAGGATAATGGGAGTGGGCGACTTCTTGACCTCCTCAATCAGTCCCTTCAGACGGTTTTCGAACTCGCCTTTAATTCCCGCGCCCGCCTGGAGCAGAGCGAGGTCAAGCGAACGAATTGAGACATTGCGAAGAGGTGGCGGCACGTCGCCCTTCGCCACACGCAGGGCAAAGCCTTCCACAACGGCTGTTTTGCCCACTCCCGCCTCGCCAGTCAAAATCGGGTTGTTCTGACGCCGCCTAGTCAGGATATCGATGACCTGCCGGATTTCCTGGTCCCTGCCCAGGACCGGATCGATCTTGCCGGAGCGTGCGTTAGCCGTTACATCAACGGTGAACTGATCGAGGTTCGGTGTTTTGCCCGGAACCGAACCGGGAGTCGCTCCACTTGCAGCACCCGCGATCGCCGCAGCCGTCGCGCCATCTTCAGGCGATCCTGCAACGATCGTCCAGAAATCCTTTCGCAGGGCCTCGGGATCGATCATCTTAAACTCAGGCGTGATTTCACGAACCATGCGCGCCAGCTCTTCATTCGAGACTAAAGCCAAAATCGTGAAGCCTGTGCGAACCTGCGCGGCACCGAATTCCAGCGATCCCAGGGTCCATGCTTCGGCAAACATCTTCACAACCGAAGGGCTGAATGCCGGCGTCCGCGCGTTTCCGGACTTAAGCCGGTCGAGGCTCCGAGTCAGATCAGCCGAGAGGCGAGACTTATTCACACCAAAATGCTTTAGGATTCGAGCAAAATCCCCATCGGTGACGTCCATCAGCTTCATGAGATAATGCTCTATCTCGATATCGTAATGCGTCCGAGCCAGGCAGAACCCCGCCGAAGCTTCCAGAACATTCCGAGTCGGCTCGTTCAACTTGCCTATCAAACCTTTCAGGTTTACGGCCATCGGAGTCTCTCCTTATCTGAAATCCACTAAAGTGCAAGGACCGTGTCCGAAGGGTCTCTTTCCATCGCTTCGGACTTCACCCAAGTGACCCAGCCCAGCCGGGGCGCCTCATCTTCGTACGCACCTAGCTCGCAGCGCGGTACCTGATCGCGCCGCAGAATAAGCTGGATTTCGAATTCAAGCTCCTCATTTGAATAGAAACGCGTCAACGCCTGGAGCGGTTTATATGCCGATCCACTGGGCAGAAACTCGATATATTGCGCAAGAGACAGCGGGCCGAGCTTCATCCGGATACGCGAGTGCTGGTCCCAAATCTCGTCGCCGAGTACGACTCCTTTGCCAAGCTCTTGCGACGGTGTTTCCTCTCCGTCCATACAACATTGGATATCTTGGTCCAAGCGATACCATCCGCCAACCAATTGCTCAATCTCGACCTGAACATCGAAATAATCTGCGATGATCTGTTCGAGTGCCGCCGCAGAACGCTGGTGCGGGGCCAGGAGTCCCGCGTAAAAGATGAGCGCTTCATCGACGATGGATTGCTTTCCGGGCAAGCCTGGCGTACCAAGGCCGATGAGCGCCAGCAGGTTCAGAAAAAATTTGTCCCGCTCGCCGCGCTCGTAGGCAACGCCAAACCGGTACTTCTGCCAGGCCCTGTAGAAAAGAGAGAGGCTGCGATGATTGAAAATGTCGAGAAAATCGCGCAGCGTGCTGTCGCCTGACCGCAGCTGTTCCAGGACGATCGCGCTGTACCACTGCGGCAAAGGTCCCTGGATCCCGGTCAAGCCCATGAAGTTGACTCTCATGAGTGGAGCCTGACCTTCATTCCACTGAAGTGACTGAATTTCGCTGGCGGGAAAGTTGAGAGAAGGATTCGCGCCCATACGCACAACCTCCGAACCTGGGGCCCCGAACCCGCCGACAGGCAAGCGGTCCGGCAGGAACTTCTCAAGCAGGCGCATCGCCTGAAAGAATTCGAACGTAAACGGCTCCTCCCGGAGGCGAGCCTCGAGTTCGGAATCCGTTACAGTAGGATCGACTGGCCGGCCCTCGGTGCCCATTCCCTCAAGCCTTCCTTTCTCTGCTGGGTCGTCGCGACAAGTTGCGTGAAACTATTCATGGAAGCGTACTTCGCTAGAAAGTGTTCGAGAACGCTAGAAAACAGATAGGCTCCTCCCCCGACGAATTGCTCTTCGTCGAGTTCCAGGTCCACTCTGGTTCCACGCACGAAACTGATTCCGTGCTCCGAGATGACGCGGGCAAAATGGCGACGGCTTCCCAGGCGCGTAATCCCCGCGATTTGTTTCTCCAAATGCGTCGAATCGGAAAAATTGTAGAGGCGCAAAATCTCTTGCAGCGCTTCCTTACCCTCACTCACCAGGGAAAGATAATTGAGCGACAGATGCGATATCAGGCGCCACTGCATCCCTTTTCCTGTAGGCGGACGGACGGTAGCCGTCGGTTTGCGCAAGGTCACAATTCGCTTAATCGAGGCAACTCCCTCGATTTCGAAGTCGCCGGCTTCGCCTCCGAACGGCAGACGGAAAGGGAGATCGCGATTCGAGCAGGTGCATCGGACCGTGACCGAGTCCACGTCGGGATGCGCTGGGCGGCCCGTCAAATCCACCAGTGAAATGAAAACCTCGGTGCCTTCATCGTCCAGGCGTCCGGACGGCCTTCGGTTTGCGTACCAAAACGCCTGTTGTTTTTTTTCCTGTCGCGTGGCCGCGTGCCGAAAACGGTAAAACGGTTCGAATTGAGTCAATTGGTCGGAATGTGGATCAGGACTCACAACCCCATCGACGGAAAAAATTTCGTAGGAATACCTTCTGCGAACATCCGGAATAATCGGATATTCGTACGACGTCTGGTCCAGCAGGATGGGTTCGGCCACAACTGGAAACAGATTGACGATCGGAGAGCAGCCCAGCCGCAAGACCTTGGGCGAAACTCCCAGCTCCAGCATTTGCTGCCGGTCATCGCGCTCAAACGGAGAGATCAGGAAAATCAGTTCGACCTTATCCTTGAAGCCTGCGCGGGCAATTTGATCTAACCCCGCCAGGTCAAAAAAAAGAAATTTTTCGGGAAAGGAGAAATACTCTTGCAGCAAGCGGAACGCGGAAAAAGAACGGCGCGGATATGGCAGAAGCGATTCATCCTCGGAAAATCCCACGGCTCGCAGACGATCCGACGAAAGGAATATCGGGGATTTCTTGGATTTCGGCGTGAGATCGCGAACTACAATCTGCGTGCAATTGTTGAATAGGATCTCATACAACGAATAAATAAGGCTGCCCTCGCCATTCAGGTAAAAGCGCAAGGATTTCATTCCAATTTCTTCAAAGCTGGCATCGGGCAGGCAATCCAGCTGAATCCGGAGCGCGGCAACCGCGTCGGGAGCTTTAATGGCTGGCTTCAGTCGGTCTGGAGTCATCCATTGGGCCTCGGCGACGCGAACAGGCCAAAGCGTGACATCGTAACAGGTGCGGAATTTGCACGGGAATCCAGCCACGGGGCGCGAGTACAGCAAGGATTCTCTAGGAATCGGGAGGCCAGTCGACAACTTGCCTTGTTCCGGGTCGAGTTGGAACTCCACGACGGATACCGATGGAATGGGCCGAAGATAATGCGGGTATAGAATCGAGAGGAGCGCCTCTGTGATTTCTGGGAACTCATCTTCCAACTTGAGGTGAATGCGGGCTGCCAGAAAGGCAAAGCTCTCGATTATGCGTTCAACGTGCGGGTCTTCGCAGCGGTCGGCCTCCAGCAAAAGTCTCGAAGCGATCTTCGGATACTTTTCGGCAAACTCCGCTCCCATTCGCCGGAGATAACGCAACTCATCCTCATATTTTTCCTGCAGTTCATCGCGCACCGGCGTCTCCTTGAATCTGGTATGAGCCGCTGCTTAATTCCAATACGGTGTCGAATACAATTTGTTCGGGAACTGGGTCGACCCGAAGCAATCCTTCAATGACAAAGTGGACCATCCGCCCTGCTCCCGTGATCGGCTGCAAACTCACCTTCACACGGGTGAGCCGCGGCTCAAAGTTAGCGAGAGCGGTTTCCATGCCTTTCAGCAGCAGACTCCGATCGCTCGCAGAAAGAATGCTCATCGAGGATATATCCGGCAATCCGTAGAGATAGACCGAACGGCGAATCTCCGTACAGGATTCCGGCGGATCCTCCGCGACACAGCGCGTGTTCATGAGGCATTCCAGGTCGCGGCGGAGGGACGCCTTCATGGCGCGCAAGGATTGCGCTGAGGTCGGAATGGCTTCCGACCGATTCTTCGGTTCGCGATCGATCAGCCGGTCCAACACCGATGGCGTGACTATACCCTTCGTTTCTAGTGGCGGCATATCTCCCTTACCATCGCTTCAGGCTCGCCATTACTTCATACAGTCTAGAGCCTGCACAGGGTCCAGACGGCAAATGCGCTGATAAATCTCTTGCTTCTCCGCGGCGTCTCCGCCCATCTTGTTCAAACATCGGAAAAGCAATGTGAGCGAATTCGCCACGCTCGTTGGCGATTCCCATTCTTCGAGTTTGCGCCGCTCGATCTCCTGCGCCAGTTCTTTCAGGATCGGATAGGCGATCGATTCGTGCCCAGTGTCCAGGCAAACGCTCGCCAATTGTATTTTTTTTCCAAAGCGCGCGCGCCCGGACCGTTCCTGAGCGATATCCCGAGTGAGGATTTCCATGGCTTCTTGCATGCGGCCCGAACGCGCAGCCTGCATCGCCAGCTTGCGGGAATCAGGCGCTTCCTCTTGGGTAGGGGAAGCAGCCGCCTCATCGAGGGATGGAGGAGCGCTTACATTTTCGGCGGATTGCTGCTGCGAAGAATTGGAAACCTCCTGCAACCATACGATCGTGTCAGAATTTGCCACTGGCGTATCGTCGATGAAGGAAGATTGCGGAAGCCCAGGGACCTGCGACAGTAGCGCTTGCAGGACCGATCGAATGGCTTTCCCAACTGCGTCGTGGGCCCCACCCGTCTCCTGGCAAGCTCTCACGGCATAACGCTGCAAGTCGAGCCACGCCATACCACAAGCCAGGGCCATCGCCCCCTCGCAGGCTTCCAGCAAATCGCTCCATTGTCCATCGAGCGCGAGCCGTTTGAGCTTCTGGCGGATCTCGCTCGGCGGAGCTTCTAGTTCCATGTTGCCAGAAGAACCCTTCGCCAGAAGCTCGCCCCACCTCAGTCCACGAAGAACCAAGTAGGATGCAGGGTTCGAAGGTTCCGCGTGGCGCAAGAAATCGGCTCCCGCGACAATCCTCCGGATCGCGTCCTCGCGATCGACCGGCTCCTCCGAGACCGTTCGCTTGCGAACAGAAGGAGCGGGCTCCTCGGCGACCGGTGGAGACCACTCCGATTCCTCTTGTGGAACCTCTTCCTTTTCCTTCGGCTCCTCCGGTTTCTGTTTGGTCTTCAGAAAAGACTGCGCGAGCGACTGAACTTCATCGAGCGCCGTCCGCAGGCTTCCGAAATTCGGACTATCTCTCCCCAGCTTCTCTTTGCACCAATCGTCCAGAGACTGCAATGAGGAAAGTGCGCCGTCAAAATTCTTGACCAACTTGACGTAGAACTCCGGAGTCGTGGAGTTCATATCCTTGTCAAAAATTTCCGGCGTCAGCTTATTTTCGGCGATGGCATCGCGTCGCCGCGCCATCTTGGCGTCATTGCCTTCGCAAGCCGCCTCATATCCCACCGCTCGAGACTCAAGATACTTGAACCAGTCGCATCGCCCCCGCGTCAAAGGCGTTTTTCTGACTTGCTGTGACAGGTAAGACCCGACCCAATTTAAGGGAGCGGTCCTCAGTTCGATGTCGCCATCTTCCGCTTCCGGGTAGACCGTGTCCCAAAAATTCTCGGAAAGTCCCCGAATCAGATCGAGTCCCTCTCTCAGTCCTCCTATGCCGTCCTGACGAATCAGCGCCTCGGTTAGCCATGCTGCCAGTTGGAGATCCTTGGTCTTCGTGGAAAGCGCGTCTGTCGTCAACAGGATAACAGCCGCGGGATCGGCGCTCTTCACTGCGCGAGACCAATCCCCCGAGGGCAGATCTTCCTCTTCGCGGCGGGCCTCTTTTACCTTTTCGTAGACGTCCTCCCACCGAAGGTTCCGCCCACTCGGGTTTTCTCCGGGGATCGGGTTGAGAATGTTTTCAGGAAGGGCCATGGCGACCTAGACGACCGGAGCAACCGGGGCAAATTCTATTTTTCGAACCTCAAGTATCGGCATCTCTTCGCCGTCCACGAGCAACATTTTCTGTCCAACCGGACAGAGTTCGCCGGTCTCGTTCTCTTCCCAGACCGTTTCCCGTCCAAGCCTGACAGCATCGCTGGCGTGTTTTGCGGAGAAGGGCGTCAAGGCCGGCAAGAGCGTCTCACCCAGCTCACGGTCCTGAAAAGCACGCGTGGTCCGGATCACGGCGGGAATCCAAAGCAAATCGCGCAATCGACGAGGGGGAGTGATTTCAACGGAAGAAAGAAGCGAAAAGGGAATAATCATGTAGCTGCCGGCGGCAAACACTTCGAGATTCGCGCCGATTCGAGGATCCGCATCGACCAGCGTTTCAAAAGGGACCCCGTTTAATGTACCCGCTGTGACGGCAGGAGATTCCGATTGGCTGGCAGCTTTCGGGAGATTTCCATCCCGGAACATCTCGAGACGTGTCTTCATGGCATTTAGCGCGCCCCTATAAAGTAACGCGCCCAGGTCCGATTGCGACCCGCTCTGGGCAAGGACCGCGAGGTGCTTCTCCGCTCTGTCATAATCGCCGGAGAAACATAACAATTCAAAGAGGAACGTGCGGCTCTTGCTATCCGCTGGATTTCGGCGCAACTCATCGCCTAAAGCCGCGATGGCTTCATCCAGCTTTCCGGCCTTAAACGCTTCTATTGGCTTCATCTTCGCTCAATCGCATTGGTGATCCGAGGTTGCTCAACCAACAAGCAACCGTGATTCGGCGGCAACAATGTGCGAGCCGTGCGCTCGACAAACAAGTTACCGCCGTCCCATTTTGCGCCAGCTCCCGTGCCCAAAATCGCCATGGCGACGCGATCCGAACGCTCAGCGAAGACTATGCTATACGGCCTTGTTGGCCTTGACGTCCCAGCCAGCTTTTCCGACTGACGTCATCGTGCCCTGATTGTTTTGAGCGAAGTACTCGAATGTGAACTTTCCGAAATTCAAGGAAATATTCTCCGTCGGTGACTCGCCACCACTGCCTGTCGAATAGCTCGAAACCAAGACATCCTCTAGAGTTATATGCAAATATTCCTTTTGCCCGTCTCCGGCCTTGCGCATGCTCAGGTCTGCTTTCGGGATGTGATTCCCCGTGGCGCACGCTTTGATTAGGTTCACGGTAGCCTTGTCGATGTTCTTGGTAAACGTCATGTCATGCACTTCGACCTTCCCTGAACCCATTCCACTTCCCTTGGACGCGCTGCCTGTTTGTGTTTCGGCCCAACTCCAAGATAACAGTTCGATCTCGTTCTTGTGCTGGGAGTCTTGACTTTCACCATCGATGCCTTGAATCTTCAGAAAAATATCAGCAGCCATTTAAGTCTCCTTTTAAGTTATTTGAATGGGATCCCGAAAAGCTGAACCATCAATATCGCACAGCGACAAACTAAGTCCGGATGGATTTCGGCAATTCCGCAACCAACCGCAATGCTACGGTCAATTCATCCAACTGGAAGTGGGGACGGAGAAAGGCCACCGCCTTGTAGACACCGGGCTTCCCGGCCACTTCAGAAACCTGGACAAAGGCTTCGCGAAGTGGATGTTCCGACTTGACTGCGGCGCTCGCGTTATCGTCAAGGACGACGTATTGCGCGATCCATTGGTTCAAGAACTTCTCGCATTCGATGCGCGACATGAATCCGCCGATCTTGTCGCGCATGATCGCCTTTAAGTAGTGTGCAAAGCGGCAAACCGCCATCATGTAAGGAATCTGGGCCGACAGGCGCGCATTCGCATTGGCTTCCGGCTTGTCAAACTTTTTCGGCTTGTTTGCCGACTGGACGGCGAAGAACGCGGCATAGTCGCGTCCCTTGCAGTGAACTAAGGGGACAAGCCCTTGATCGTCCAATTCCTTCGCGCGCCGGTCCGTAATCGCAACCTCGGTTGGACACTTTAATGCCACGTCGCCCTCATCCGTACGGAAGGTGTGTGCGGGTAGCCCTTCCACTAAGCCACCACCCTCAACGCCACGAATCGCGGCACACCAGCCGAACTTAGAGAAGGCGTTCGTAATCCTGGCTCCTAATGCGTAAGCTGCGTTTCCCCACAAGTACTTGGAGTGATCCGATCCGTCCACACCTTCTTCATAATTGAAGCCTTCCACGGGTTTTGTATCCCTGCCATATGGCAGGCGCATCAGAATACGTGGCATGGTCAGCGCGACGTACCGGGAATCCTCGCTTTCACGGAAGGATTTCCACTTGACGTATTCAGTGCTGTCAAAGATCTTTCCGATATCGCGCGGGTTACCCAAATCCGTGAAGCTTTGCATGTTCAATAAGTCCGGCGAAGCAGCGGTTAGAAATGGCGAATGAGCGGCCGCCGCCACCTGAGAAATCTTTTCGAGGAACTCCATGTCTTCCGGATGCTTTCCGATTTCAAAATCTCCAATGAGCGCACCGATCGGTTCGCCACC
>JBEKCU010000142.1:0-13990 GCA_050014735.1 Candidatus Acidiferrales bacterium
GAGCCAAGTGTACCCGACTGCCGTCCTGGTCAACACCCTCCAAAGCCACGCCAAAGTTCCGCTGCTGGTTGCCGCTGACTTCGAACGCGGCACCGCCATGCGCATCGGGGAAGGCTCGTCATTTCCCCATGCCATGGCCGTCGCGGCGACGGGCCGCCCGGAAGACGCCTACATCATGGGCAAGATCACGGCTTTGGAAGGACGAGCCGTTGGCATTCCATGGATTTTCGCGCCCGATGCTGACGTTAACAGCAATCCCGACAATCCCATCATTAACACGCGCTCGTTCGGCGAAGACCCTGAGCGCGTTTCCGAATTTGTCGCTGCGTTCGTGCGCGGCGTCGAGGAAAATGGCGGCTTGGCCACCGCCAAGCACTTCCCCGGTCATGGCGATACGAGCACCGATTCGCATCTCGACCTTCCGACAGTGAGTGTCGATCGCGCACACCTGGAGCGAGTTGAATTAGCCCCGTTTCGCGCCGCCATCGCTGCCGGGGCTGGATCGATCATGACCGGTCATCTCGCTGTGCCCGCGCTCGAGCCCGATCCCGACCTACCCGCCACGATGTCGCCAAGGATTTCGACCGACCTGCTGCGTGATGAAATGGGCTTTGAAGGTTTGGTCGTGACCGACGCGCTCGATATGGGCGGTGTTACAGTGCGCTATCCCCCAGGCGAAGTTGCCGTGCGCGCAATCCTTGCGGGCGCGGACGTTCTGCTTGTGCCTCCCGTCCTCGACGCCGCGCTAGAGGCTGTGCGCGACGCTGTCGCCTCGGGACGCATTCCGACGAAGCGAATTGACGAGGCTGTCACGCGCGTTCTTCGCGCCAAGGCCAAGCTTGGCTTGAACAAGTCCAAACTTGTGGACCTCGACGCACTGGCGCGCAATTTCGACCGGCCTGAATTCGATCGGACCACGCTCGACATCGCGGACCGCGGCGTTACACTCCTGCGCGACGATCAGAAGATCCTGCCGCTCGACGCAACAAAACCGCAGCGTGTCTTGCTCGTCGCCGCCTCCGGGGATGTCGATCCTTACCCGGCTGGAAACCTTGAAAATGAAATTCGCTGGCGCCTCGATTCGCTCGCAACCGTCCGCATGGATACCCGTTTCTCGCGCGCGGACGTGGCTAAGCTTCCTCCGCCCGATACGTACGATGTGGCCATCGCGGCAATTTTTGTTCGCGTCACGGATCGCAAAGGCAGCATCGGTCTTCCGGACGATCAAGCGGCCGTGGTGGACCGACTCATCGCCACAGGTAAGCCTGTCATAGTGGCGTGCTTCGGAAGCCCGTATCTGATCGAGCGCTTCCCTGCCGCAAAAACCTGGATCGCCGCCTTCAGCACAGTCGATGTCGCTCAACGCGCCGTTGGCCGCGCTCTCTTTGGACAAGTGGCTATCGGTGGACGGATACCTGTAAACGTCCCGGGCGTAGTCTCGCTCGGCGCGGGAGTCGATCTGGCCGCGAATCCCATGAAGTTGCGCGCTGGCACTCCCGACTCCAGGTTGAAACCCGCATATGACGTGTTGGATCGGGCGATCGCCGACCACGCCTTCCCCGGTGGCGTCCTGGCTGTCGGCTATCAAGGCGAACTTTCGGTGCATCCATTCGGGCGGCAAACATACGACGCGGCGTCACCGGCGGTCACTCCAAACACAATCTACGATGCGGCTTCGCTCACGAAACCAGTCGTAACCGCGACGCTTGTCGCCATGCAAGTCGAGGCAGACCGAATTGCGCTCGATTTACCCGTAGCTCGGTATATTCCCGAATGGAACTCAGGACCGAATCCAGACTGGCGGAAGACCGTGACAATCAGGCACCTCTTAACGCATTCCTCGGGCCTCCCCGCGCATAGGGACTACTTCTTGACCCTACATTCAAAGCGCGAAGTGATTGCTGCTATCTGCAAGGAGCCGATCGAGTACGCGCCGGGCACGAAAACGATTTACTCCGATCTGGGATTCATACTGTTAGGTGAAATTCTGGAACGCGCGACCGGGAAAACGGTGGATCAACTCGCGCGCGAGCAAATTTTTACGCGCCTCGGCATGTCCAACACGATGTTTAATCCCACAAAATCGCTAGACGCCAGGATCGCGCCCACGGAAAATGACGCAACATTCAGGAAACGACAGCTGCAAGGCGAGGTTCACGACGAAAACGCCTTCGCCATGAATGGCGTCGCCGGTCACGCCGGCATGTTTTCAACCGCACCGGACCTTGCGACGTTCTGTCAAATGCTCCTCAACGGCGGTATGTATGCGCACCAGCGATTGCTGACCGGCGAAACTGTTTCCTTGTTCACTGCTCCCCAACCGCTCGCGTCCAAAACATTCACGCTCGGCTGGATGGTGCCCACGCCGAATTCCTCCAGCGGCCGTTATTTTTCGGCGCAGAGCTACGGCCATCTGGGCTATACCGGCACATCCATTTGGATCGATCCGGACCGCCAGCTTTTCGTCATTTTGCTGACCAATCGTGTATATCCCACGCGCGCGAACGACAGAATTGCCGCAGTTCGACCCGCAGTCCACGATGCCGTGATCGAGGCTCTCGGTCTCGCATCCATGTCGAGGTAGTCGCATTTTGTATAACAAGCTTCAACCTGTTTGCTTTTGAATTTTCTTACGTTTACAAAATTCAAAAGAAGACAGGCTGAAGCCTGTCCTACTGAATCGCATCGAACCGACACGTCTTAGCGAGAACTTTTTTTCAACTGGCTTCCATGTCGGCTTCCCCCTTACTAAATGAGCGATCACCCGCCGATTCGCTTAAGCGAAAAGGGTCACGCGCGTGCGATGATAGTTCTTCATCGCGCACTATTGTGACGTTGCGGAGGGAGAAAAACCTCAATCGCGACGGCAAAAAGCAGGGACGCCTTTCGCTAGCATCGGCGTCTTCGCCTGCGGAACAGCTGAAAAGACGGATGACGAAGAAGACAGCAAACACGACGGAGCAACAAAACCCTCGCACGCGAGGGATCGACACAAAGTCCTCGATGGAAATTGTGCGGGCGATTCATCGCGAAGACGTGAGTGTATCGAAGGCTGTCGCTGCGGCGCTCCCCTCAATCGCGCGCGCCGTGGAGGCCATCACGCACGCATTGCAGAACGGCGGGCGCCTCTTCTATGTGGGAGCGGGGACTAGCGGACGTCTCGCTGCGCTCGATGCCGCGGAGATTCCTCCCACATTTGGCTCTTCACCTGAAACCGTACAAGCCGTGATTGCGGGAGGCCGGCGCGCACTCACCCATGCTGTCGAAGGCGCGGAGGATGACCGCGTACAGGGCGCTACAGACCTGGTGGCACGAGGCGTGAACCGCAAGGACGCCGTAGTCTGCATCGCAGCCAGTGGATCGACGCCTTACGTTCTGGGTGCGCTTGAGTTCGCGCGACGCCAGAAAGCGGTCACCATCGGTATCACGTCGAACGCGGGAACTCCCATTGCGCGGTTGGCAACAATCGGCATCGTCACAGCGACCGGGCCGGAAGTCATCACGGGATCGACACGAATGAAGGCGGGCACATCGCAGAAGATGGTCCTCAACATGCTCTCTACGTCTACGATGATTCGGCTGGGCCGAGTCTATGACAACTGGATGATCGGCGTGGCGTTGACCAATCGAAAGTTGCAAACCAGAGGGCTTCGGATACTGGTTGAGGCGTCCGGCGCAACCGTGTCCGATGCGACACGCGCGCTGCGTCAATCGGGGCAGAAAGCGGATGTCTCGCTCATCATGTTGAAGGCGGGCGTAAGTGCAAGCGACGCTGAACGCCGCCTGCGATCCGCGAAGGGCGATATTCGCGCCGCTCTGGCATCGGATTCGCGCTAGGCCGCGATCTCTCAAATAGATAGTTGTGCGAGTCATCTCAAAGAAGGAAATTACCATAGAGGTCACACTGAGATTCCATGGATAAACTTCTGATTGAAGGCGGCAGGCCGCTCGAGGGTTCCGTGCGCATCAGCGGAGCGAAGAATGCCGCTCTCCCCGCAATGGCCGCGGCTCTGCTGACATGCGAGCGCATCGAGCTCGATAACATTCCGCGCGTGCGGGACATCATCACGATGGGCCGTCTGCTCGCACACATGAGCGCGACCGTCGAAACGCCCGAGCTTCCTCCCACCGCCATGGTCATTCAGGCCTCGAAAATCAATGGTGCCGAAGCACCGTACGAGCTTGTGCGAACGATGCGCGCCTCGATTCTCACGCTTGGCCCGCTCGTCGCGCGGACCGGTTCCGCGCGCGTCTCCCTGCCGGGAGGCTGCGCCATTGGAGCACGGCCCGTTGACCTTCACCTGAAAGCCCTGGAACAAATGGGAGCGGAGATTGGGACGTCACACGGCTACGTCGAAGCGCGCGTCCCCGGCGGAGGCCGATTGCCCGGCGGCCACGTTTTCTTCGACAAAATTACCGTCACTGGAACCGAAAACGTGCTGATGGCCGCGGCTCTGGCCGAGGGAGAAACGCAAATTGAAAACGCCGCGCGCGAACCGGAGATCACCGACCTGGCGAGTCTATTAATCAAAATGGGGGCGGACATCGAGGGCGCGGGAACATCGACGATTCACGTTCGCGGAAAAGAAAACCTCCACGGCGCAAACCACACAATTATTCCAGACCGCATCGAAGCCGGGACGTTCCTGGTGGCGGGAGCCATCACGAATGGCGCGCTCGAAGTGACCTGCTGCGAACCGGAGCATTTGAACTCCATCATCGCAAAGCTGCGTGAAACCGGGGTCGAGATCCGCGAAACCGGCCGGGGCAAACTGTCCGTGCGGGGTGCGAAAAAGCTGGTGGCGGCCGATGTCCGGACCGAGGAATATCCCGGGTTCGCCACGGATATGCAGGCGCAATTCATGGCTCTGGCGACGCAGGCCGAAGGAACTTCCGTTATCACGGAAACAATTTTTGAGAACCGCTATCTGCATGCCAGCGAAATGATCCGCATGGGGGCAAATATTCACATCGAGGGACGCCGCGCCGTGGTGCATGGCCCCACGATCCTGTCCGGCACCGGTGTCATTGCATCCGACTTGCGTGCCAGCGCATCTCTCGTGCTCGCGGCGCTGGTTGCGCGTGGGGAAACGGTCGTCGATCGTGTCTATCACATCGACCGCGGCTACGAGCGGATCGAAGAGAAGCTTTCAGCAGTAGGCGCGCGTATCAGGCGCGTGCAGTGATTAGCACAGGCTTCAGCCTGTGAGCCTTTGAATTCGTCCAAATCACCCACACTAAAGCGCCCCACCAGAAATCAAACCGGGGAGACGATAGCTGGTCTCCCCGTCCGAAACATCACCGAATGCTCATGCCGGCATTCGCAAGCTATCTGGAAAGAGAAAGCCTGTAGTCTCTCTAGCCTTGGCCGCCCGCCGCTTCTTTCTGCTGTTTTTCTCGCTGTTCGCGCAAGACAGCTTTGCGCGAGAGTCGAATCTTATTGCCCTCGATGGCGAGAACCTTGACGAGCACCTGGTCTCCCAGTTTCAACTCATCGCGCACATCACGAATGCGCTGCTCGGCAATTTCGCTGATATGCAGCAAACCGTCGGTGCCCGGGAAAATTTCCACGAACGCGCCGAAGTCCGCCAGCCGCACAACCTTGCCAAGATAGGTCTTGCCAATCTCGGCGGAGGCAGTGACTTCGCGAATCATCTGGAGCGCCGAGTCGGCAGCCGTCCCATTGTTAGCGAACACATGCACCTTTCCGTCGTCCATGACGTCAATTTTTACGCCGGTCGCTTCGATGATCGACCGGATTTTTTTGCCGCCCGGCCCGATCAGGTCGCGAATTTTGTCTGTCGGAATCTGCAATAGGTACAACCGAGGAGCAAACACCGACATCTTGGGCCGCGCCGCCGAAATCGTTTGGTCCATGATATCCAGAATGTGAAGCCGCGCGCGCCGGGCCTGCTCCAGCGCCTTTCTCATCAAGGACACGCTGACGCCGCCGACCTTGATGTCCATCTGCAGAGCAGTGATTCCGGTGCGAGTCCCGGCAACCTTGAAGTCCATGTCGCCGTAGTGATCTTCCGCGCCGGCGATGTCGGTCAGAATGGCCGCCTTTTCGCCTTCAACGACGAGGCCCATGGCGATGCCCGCGCACGCCGAGCGAATCGGTACTCCAGCGTCCATCAGCGAGAGCGATCCTCCGCAAACCGTGGCCATCGAGGATGACCCGTTCGATTCCATAATGTCTGAAACCAATCGCATGGCGTACGGGAAATCGGTCTCCGCCGGAAGCAGGTTCATCAACGCGCGTTCGGCGAGCGCGCCGTGTCCGATCTCGCGGCGCCCCGGCCCGCGCAGGAATTTCACTTCGCCAACGGAAAACGGAGGGAAATTGTAATGCAGCATGAAGCGCTTGAATGCTTCATCCTCGAAAAGCAGATCGAGGCGCTGCTTGTCTTCCTTGGTTCCAAGGGTCGTTGTTGCCAGCGCCTGAGTCTCACCGCGTGTAAACAGCGCCGAGCCGTGCGCCCTCGGCAACACGCCCACTTCGCAAGTGATGTCGCGGACTTCGTCGAACGCGCGCGCGTCGGGACGCCGGTTACGATCGAGAATATCCTCTCGGAAGTACTGCTCGCGCAGCCGCTCAAATGCCCTCATCGCGAGAATGCGCTTCTCTTCATCCTCTTCCGGAATCGACTCTTTCACCGCTTTCTTAACTTCATCGATCAGGTGATAGCTTTCTTTCTTCGGATACTTCTTGGTGTCCAGCGCGTCGTGCAGCTGCGCTCCGAATTTTTGTTCGATTTCCTTGGCAAGCGCTTCATCGAATGGCAGCGGTGGAACCGTGACTTTGTTCGGCTTGATCTTGTCATGTAGTTCGTGAATCGCCTTGATGATGAGCTTGATCTGTTCGTGTCCAAATTCCAAGGCGTCGGCAACCGCATCTTCGCTCACTTCAATCGCCCCAGCTTCGATCATCACGATAGCCTGCTCGGACGCAACAACAATAATGTTCAACAAGCTCGTCTTCTGTTCGGCCGTCGTGGGATTGGCCACGAGCTTGCCGTCGACCAGGCCGACGCGCACCGCCGCCACTGGCGTCGTGAAAGGCAGATCGGAAATAAATGCCGCAGCAGACGCGGCCGTGATTCCAATCATGTCTGGATCGTTTTCGCTATCCGCCGAAAGCACCATCGCGACGATCTGCGTTTCGTTCCGCCAGGCTTCAGGGAATAGAGGACGCAGCGGGCGATCGATCATTCGCGAAGTAAGAATTTCGCGTTCCGAGGGCCGCCCTTCGCGCTTGAAAAAACCACCGGGAATTTTCCCGGCCGAATACGTGTATTCGCGATAGTCCACGGTAAGAGGAAGAAAATCCCGGTCATTCGCCTTGGTGTCCATGCAGGCCGTGACGAGCACGACCGTGTCGCCATACCGCGCCAGGACGGCACCATTGGCCTGTTTCGCAATCTTCCCGGTTTCGAGTGTCAGCGTACGTCCGCCGACTTCAACAGTAACCTGATAGGGAGCTGGAGCTGGTTGTGACATGTTCTAAATTCCTTTCGCTTGTCCGCCGCGTCCGAATCGTTGGGACGTGCGCTCGCGGACAGCCATTCGGGTGCGGGAATACATTTCCCGTTTTGTTTGGAAGAGAAAAACGAGGAACATCTGCGAGAGAAATACCGGAATCTGCCTACAAAAAATGCGGCCGGGCACTGACGCCCAATGGCCGCAACTTACCTGCAGGACCCCGCGAACGCTCGGAAATATTGTTGGCGCTACCGCGCCTCAAGATTGAGGAGCAGCTACTTGCGCAAACTAAGGCGGTCGACAATCTCGCGATACCGATCCGGGTTGCGACGGTTGAGATAATCCAGAAGCCGGCGGCGCTTGTTGACCATCATGATCAACCCGCGTCGCGACGCATGGTCCTTCAGGTGCGCCTTCAAATGCGTTGTCAGATAGTTGATCCGCTCACTCAACAACGCAATCTGAACCTCCGGCGAGCCTGTATCCTTCACATTCGTCCGGTACTGCTCGATCAACGTAGACTTGGCTTCTCTCAAATCGTCCTCTCCGCCGAGCAACCCAATAAGCTTTACTCTCGTTTCGTCTTCTCTTCGACTGTAGGAGAGTATCACACGCCCGGAGCAAACTGCAAAATCTTTCTGATGTGAAAACAATTTCGAACCGGTCAGCGGTGGTGCCGCAGGAGAAAGCGGTCTACACGGCGCGGTTCCGCAGCGCTGTATTAAATCTCTTGAATTTTTATTGCCCGCGAATCAAGGACAAAAACTCCTCGCGCGTCTGCACGTTTTCGCGGAACGAACCGAGCATCGCGCTGGTCACGGTCTGCGAATTCTGCTTCTCCACGCCGCGCATCACCATGCACATGTGCCGAGCCTCGATCACCACGCCCACGCCCAGCGGAGCGATTTTCTGCTGGATCGCGCTGGCAATCTGGTTGGTCAATCGCTCCTGGATTTGCAACCGCCGCGCGAACATGTTCACCAGCCGTGGAATTTTTGAGAGTCCCACGACCTTCTTGTCCGGCAAATAGGCCACGTGGCATTTCCCGAAGAACGGCAGCATGTGATGCTCGCACAAACTATAGACTTCAATGTCCTTGACGAGCACCATCTGGTCGTATGTCACGCTGAACATCGCGCCGTTCAGAAGCTTTTCCGCATCCTGGTGGTAGCCGTTGGTCAAGTACCGCAACGCCTTTTCGAAGCGCTCGGGAGTGTGACGCAAGCCGTCGCGGTCTGGATCTTCGCCAATCAATTGCAGCATGCGCCGCACCAAGTCCGCGACGGTCTCGATCTTTTCCGCGCCGAGTACGTCGGTCAGCGCGAGTTCCTCGGTATGTTTGTTTTTTTCACTCATTCGCCGCTCCCAGCGTATTCTCCCATGTACTCGAAACTGTTATTCCCGGTTTCTTCCACGCGCACGCGCTCGAGTTTTGCCCGAGGGAACGCGCGCAGGCGATGAAAAATCTCAATGCACACATTTTCCGTGGTCGGCACGTGCTCGTGGAATTCGGCAACCTCTTCATTTAAGTACGTGTGGTCGAACGGCTCAATCACTTTGCGATCGACGAACGCATCCAGATCACTCAAATTCGCAATCATTCCCGTGGCCGGATCGACAGGGCCGGAAACAGCGACCTCAACGACGTAGTTGTGCCCGTGTCCGAAAGGATTGTTGCACTTGCCGTAGACGCGCTTATTTTCTTCCTCGCCAAGTTGCGCACTGTGCAGCCGATGTGACGCTGAAAAGCGGTAACGCCGCGTAAGATGGAGTTTCATTGCGCGTCCCCGTTGCCGTCACCGTAGCAATCCACGAAAAGGTCGGGCGTCTCGTACAACCGCACGCGGTGCAATTGGCCGCGCGTAATTTTCGGATCGAGCAGATTCCAGATCACAGTCGCAATGTTTTCGCAGGTCGGAATCTGCCCGGACAGCTCCGGCACTTCGTAGTTAAGAAAACGGTGATCCATCCTGTCGGTCACTTCGCGCTGCAAAATGTCCTTGAGTTCTTTCAGATCGAGCACCATCCCCGTAGCGGGATCGGGGTCCCCCGCCACGGTAACCTCGAGCACATAATTGTGGCCATGACCGTGCGGGTTATTGCACTTCCCAAACACGCGCCGGTTCTCCTCGGCCGAAAATGCCGGGTTGTGGTAGAGATGCGACGCCGAAAACTCGATCTTGCGTGTCAAATAAACCATGAATGTAAGAAAGCAGGGTCAGCCTTCAGATCCCGTGTGAGAATTCCACCTTTAAAACCCCAGCGGATAAAGCCGGACTGATTTTGCAGAACTTATGTCGTGGCTAAAGCCACGACCCACAAAGATTTCCAAGTTCTGACACACGCTCTTCAGATAGCCATCGGTGCGAGATAAGGTCGAAAGTGTTCACCGACATTCGTGCTGAAAAATGGTTTTCACGATTCACAGCTTACAAATTACGATTCACAAATCGCGACTCACAGGATAATTCCTTCCCTTCCAAGCCACATTCCCTCGCGCATACCGCCATTCCGAGGCCAGCAACGCCCCCACGTAGAGCGCAACCCCCGGCAGATAGTATAGGACAAGCCCAGCCGGAAAACGATTTCGCCGCAAGGTAGCGGCATAGGCGGCATGGCGTCCGGCCAAGAGAGCCAGTCCAAGCGCTCCCAGAATTAGATGCAGAGGAGCAACCAAAAGCAACAGCAGCGGCACCCACGGGACGACACCGCGAAGCTCGCGGCCGACCGCGCGAGATGGCCTGGCGGTGTTACTCGCTGAACTCGCTCCCCGCGCCCCTGAGGCGCTGTCCGGCGCGCTGGCTGGAGTCATTCCTGCAATCAGGGGATACAGGTTCTTCGTCCAACCGTCCCACATTGCCCCGAATGTCCTATACATCCTGACGCGCATGATCCCATAGCCAGAAGCAAAATGTATCCGTGTCCCTTTCTGTTTCGCCAAGCGAGCCAGCGCCACGTCTTCGAGCACTTCCCCGGCAACCGCCGCGTGTCCGCCAACCCGGGCATAGTCCTCCCGGCGAATCATTAGGTATTGCCCACTGGCTGCGGCCACCGGCGATTCGGGATCGTTCACCGCGTCATACGAAAATTTCTGTGCCAGCCGTGTGTAGACAAACGGAATGACCGCCCGCTCCCACCAAGTGAGCGTTTCCTGTTCCGGCGAATACGAAACCAGGCCCGCGCCAAACGCAGCCGCATCGGCCAAAGCTCGCGCCGTGGAGCCAGGCAGATGTACGCCGTCCGCGTCGGTAAAAAGCAACCATTCGCCGGTGGCCTGCGCGGCTCCCAAAGAAACCGCGTAGTTCTTCCCCACCCAGCCGGGCGGAATTTCCCCGGTTTGCAGCACGCGTAATTTCGGAAGACGCGCGGAGAGAGTCGCAAGCCGCGAAGCAGTCGCGTCGGTCGATTGATCGTTGACCACAACAATTTCTGTAATTTCAGGCTGCGCGACCAGGGATTCGACCGCGGCAGCTATGGTGGATTCCTCGTTGCGAGCAGGAACGATAGCGGAAACGGTCATGGGTATTGCCGCAACATTTGGTTGTGCGCTCATGGGAATGTCCGTACGCGGAAAACCGCACAGGCAAGACTTGCAGTGCGACTAGAATCGCCAGCACAATGCCGTGCGAAAAAGGTATTATATTAGGTGCTGGAGCAAAAACCCCGGAGTAAGAAAATTGAAGCATAAGATACTAGGTCCTATCGGCTTGATCCTGGCAGCTGGAATCTTGCTGGCCTTTGCGTTCCCGAGTTATCGCGAGGGCGAACCAAGTCTCGCAGGCAAAAAAGCCAAGGATTTCCCGGTTCAGATTCCAGGCGCGGGGCACCTGGCCGACCTGCATGGCAAGGTGGTCGTGCTCAATTTCTGGGCGTCGTGGTGCGCTCCTTGCCTCGAAGAAACCGAATCGCTCAATAGATTGCAGCAGGAGATCTCATCGCGAGGCGGCGTAGTCCTGGGCGTAAGTGTGGATGAAGACAAATCCGCCTACGAAAAATTCATCGCCGACAACCACGTGGTTTTCCCCACGTCTCTCGACTCCACCAAGAAGTCCGCCCTGGATTACGGCACTTCCATGTATCCCGAAACCTATCTTATCGACCGCAATGGCCGCCTGGCCCGCAAAATTGTCGGCCCCCAGGATTGGCAGTCTCCCGAAAACATGGGTTCCATAGAAATTCTTCTGGACCAGAATTGATTTCGATTCACTCCCTTAAGTAGCAGAGGTGGCACAGGCTTCACACGCTGCGGAAAAACCCTTGTCTCATGTCATTCTGAGCGAAGAATGACCACCGGAAACTGTTTCCGCAATGTCTATGATTTTGAATTTACGGATCAAGTGCTGCTAACCGTGACAATAAAAAAGGGGCACGCCTGCTTCAGCGCACCCCGATTGCAGGGATCCTCCAAAAGTGGGCAGTTCGCCTATAGCGTTGGACGATTGCCATTGCCTCTTGGTCCCCGATCGTGCCCATGGTCTTTCCTCTGCACCAGCGTTGGCGCAGGGTTCAGGCCGAACGGCGGTACAAATGACACATGCGGCGATGCCAAATAACCGCTCAATTGATATGTTCTCGTCCCAAATCGAGGATCGCTGTGATCCTGTTCGACGACGAGTTTCAAAGCGACGCAATATACGACGTTTGTTGTGACGTTGGTGGTTCCGTTTACACCCGGAAGCTGAATTGCGTGGGACGTCGATGTCTGTTCAGCAAGCGGACATGTATAGCTGCCATCGGAAATTTTGTAATTCATGATTGCAGTGGGTGTAGGGCGCGTCCACTGCTTGCCGCCACCGCCAGGCGGTCCGTTCTGCGGTCCTTTACCCTGCCATTTGGCATTCGGGGTATGCGGATGAATGGGAAACTGCTCATAGGTGTCCTTGGTCACATTCACCAGGTAATCCACCATGACCGCCGGGTCCAGGTTCTTGATGTCGATAAACTCCGCAGCCTTGCCGCCGGGAGCCCACGGGCCAATTCCCGACAGCTTTACGTCGCGGTACGTGCTGCCGCTGGCGTCACCCGCAATCGTGCCGCTGGTCACGTTGGTAACGGTAGTTGTTGAGCCACCCACCAGAACGGGTTCCGTGCTCGTAATGGTGAATGTGAACTGATACTCCGGACACGGCGCATCAGCCGTCGCGACACAGCCCCTTCGGCCTCCTATGAAACCTTCCGGGCCCCCCGGACCACCGGGCCCCCCTGGACCATGATGGCCAAAACCACCCGGTCTAGGAGGAGGCGGAGCATCCTGCGCAGCTGCCGCCTGAACCAGACTCAATACGAGAACACCCGCCAAAAGAAGGCCAAATGCTATCTTTTTCACGTCCTTACCCTCCCTCACTTAAATAAAAGCCCGCTTACACTGTGTCTGCTCTTCCAAAAAATAATCAATTGAAGCCGTTCCTACGAACTCTACTGAACCAATTTCACCCCTCGCGGCCATCCGTCCTGACCTACAAGCACATCCGCGAGAATCAAGTCCTCGTCTGGAGTCTGAGCGATTGGATAACCCAACTCCGTTAGCGAAGCGCGCGTCAACTGAACCCGCACGACCATCCCCGGATCGTCCGCAGCAATTCCCGTACTGAATGGCACGGGCACGAATTCGGATGCCACGAACGCATCGCTTGTCGAAGTGTCCGCGATTTCCACCTCGGCGCTCTGGATCACATCATCCGATTCATCTTGAACCAGCGATGGCGACGGAGACACGGACACTCTCGCATCCAGCGATCCTCGAGATTCAGACGAAACACCTCTTCTAGGCGAAGGCTGTAGCTGCCCCTTCGACCGGTTGGTAAAGGTCCACACAAACAGGAGCAGCATAGCCGCAGCAGTGCCTAGGGTTGCCCACTCGAACGTTCGGAGCCAGGAGGCGCGCCGATGATGGCTCCGAAATGCGGCCAAAACCGCGGCTTCCACCCTCTGGGGTGTCTGCTGATCCTGCACGATACCACCCGCGGTTTCCGTGGCATCGGCAAGCGCAGTCGCTTCCGCCATTCGATTCGAGCAAAGCGCGCAGGTCGCGGCGTGCTCCAGGGCGGCCTCGCGCAACTTCACGTCGAGCACTTCCATGCGCACAAAGCCATGGACGAATTCATCGAATTCCCTGCAAGTCATTTCGTTCATTCTTTGCCTCCCGAGGGCGCCCATAAAGCTCTGGATCCGACACGCGCGGGCCTAAGTTTTTCCAACAGAATCGAACGGGCACGATTGAGCCGCGACCTCACGGTTCCAACAGGGCAGGCCAGAATCGACGCTGCCTGGCTATAGCTCTTCCCCTCAAGATCGCATAACGTTACCGGTTCGCGATAATGAAGCGGAAGAGTAAGCACGGCGTCTCTCAGCAGTTCCACGATTTCAGCGCGCTCAAGGCCCTCCAGCGTTGTCTCGCCCTTAAATGGTTGCACGGAAATGTGGCCGTTTCCGTTGGCATGCCCTCGCTCGGCAGTCCAATCGGACGCATTCCCAACGTTTTCCAGCAGTGGCACGAACCGCGCTTCTT
>JBEKCU010000143.1:0-11164 GCA_050014735.1 Candidatus Acidiferrales bacterium
CCTCCTGCTGAATGCTGTCTTCCAATTGTCGTGAAAGCGCCGCCCACTCGTCCGACAGATCGACTTCGTGCACGACGGATTCGACGGGCATCGGAATGCCCATCGGTTCCGGGGCCGATGGTTCGGAGACCGGTTCCGCAGCAGGTTCATCGAGTTCCGCTTCAACGATTGGCACGACAAATTCTTGTGGCCCGGATGCAGGCGGCGGAGTGGGAGGGGACGCCTCTGCCGTGGAAAGCCCGGCGGCGCGTTGATAACGCCGGCGGAATTCGGCATATCGTTCGGCTGCGGGACGGTCGCGACGCTCGATGGCGATTTTCTCCAGAGTCGCGGCAAGCTCCGCGGTGCGGCGATCGTTTCCGGCACCCACTGAAAGATCGAGCAGCCGTTCCAGAATTGGGGTATGTTGCGGGGCGCGCTCGAGCACGGATTCGAGCAAATCGATGGCTTTTTGCGTCAGACCGTAACTCGAAAACAAGTCCACGTCCGTCAGGGCCTGCGTGACGTACCGTTGTGTTTCTTCCTCAAGCTCCGGTTCGTTGGAACGCGGAACCGCGGGTGTCGATTCACTTTCCGTCGGCGCAAGTTTTACCGGTGGCGGAATCTCCCCTGACGATGGTGCAAGTCCTGTCTTGGTACGCAATCGCATATACTTTCGGCGCGTGGTTTCATCTTCTGGTGTCCGTTCCAGGAGCTGTTCATAGGTGGCCAGGGCGCGCTCTTGGTCGCCTGCTGCTTCATATGCCTGCGCAAGCTGCGCCAGCGCGTCGGGCAGCCGGAACGAATCGCTGGCCCGGCCATAGAGATCGACGAGCCACTCGAGTGGTTCGAGCTGTCCCTGACGGCGCTCCGCAAGCCTGGTAATCGTCTGCGCCAAGGCTTCATGGCCGCCCGAATCGATCATTGTGTTGCGAATGAGTCCCAGCAGAGCGTGAGCTCGCTTCAGGTCGCCCGCTTCGAGCAGCGTGTTCGCAACGCCGTGCGTCACCAGATAATTCTTGGGGTCCCTCGCAAAAACCTTTTCCGCCAGGGAAGCTGCCTTGTCGGATTGGCCGCTTTCCGCGTACTGTTCCAGCAGCATCGCCGTGGTCTCGCCGCCGGCATCCTGATCGGGCAGGGATTCCAGAAGACTCGCGGCATCGGCGCTCCGGCCCGATGCGGAAAGGGCGCGCACTTTCAGCAGAAACGTGGACTCGTGGGCTGGATCCAATTCCAAGATTCGGTCAGCAAGTCGAATTGCCTCTTCGTGGTCGCCGTGGTCGAACACGCGCTGCATCGCGCTATGGAACGTCTCAATCGCCTCTTCGTGCTGGCCCATCGCGAGATGCAACTCGGCCAGCCGGGTCTGCACGCGCAGATTATCGGGTTCGGCTTCGAGCAATTTTTTCAGCAGCACCGCGGCTTGCGGCTGGCGTCCTGCCTTCAGTTGCACTTCGGCAAGCTGCAGATAAATGGGCCGCGCCTCGCTCAGGACTCCCTGCTGAACATACAATTCCGCGAGGCGCTCGAGCGGACGGCTTTCTTCTGGCGCGAGCTTGGCAACTTTCTTGTAAATCGCAATGGCTTTGGTCGTGAAGCCATCGTTCATAAAAATCTTTGCAAGCCGCTCGAAGTACTCCAAGCCCTGGAATGTTTCCCCCTGCCGCACAAACAAGTCTCCCAAAGTCATGAGCGTAACCTGGTCTTTCGGCTCGTTCTTCAGGATTTGCTGGTATTCGGCAATCGCTTGCGGCAGCTTTCCCTGCTGGAGATACTTGTGCGCCGCATCGAGGTGCTTTGTCTTGTTATAGGCCATCTTCAGACGCTCGAGACACCGTCCCGGCTGGTAGGGGTCAAGCCGGACATGTACAGAATTTACGCTAGCACGCTGCAAAATCCGAAGTCAACGCGACGCATTCAAAAGCGTTCGAGGCAGTAATCATGGTTTTTTTTGCGCCCGAGTGTTTACGCGTGGTAGTGAAGTGGCACCGGCGCGGCCAAAAGCGTTACGCGGTAAAGTGGCTTTCGCGAGTCAGGGATTGTCGAAGCTGGGAAGCGGCAAAGCGGCCTGTGTCGCTCCCGCCGCCCAGCAGTTAGCGTCGCGAACGGGTGCGAAGGAATACCGGTGATGCGGCGAGGGGCCATGCGAACGTAAGGCGGCCAGATGCTCGGGAGTGGCGTAACCTTTGTGCTGCGCCAAACCATACTGCGGGTAGACCGAGTGCCACTCGGCCATGAGACGGTCCCGTTCAACCTTTGCGATGATCGAAGCGGCGGCAATGGACACGGAAAGCGCATCGCCGTGAATCAGCGATTTCTGCTCGATCGAAACGTCCAGATGCATCGCATCCAGAAGCAAGTAATCCGGAGTAATTTTCAGCTGGGAGAGGGCCTCGGTCATTGCTTGGCGGCTGGCCTGGTAGATGTTCCAGGCGTCGATTCGACTTGCATCCACTTCCGCGATCGCCCATGCCAATGCATGCTCGCGAATCCGGAGCGCAAGGACTTCGCGGCGTTCGCGAGGGATTTTTTTTGAATCGTCCAGGCCGACGATTCGCCGCTTGGGATCGAGAATGACGGCAGCGGCAACAACGGGGCCAAACAAGGAACCGCGCCCGACTTCGTCCAGACCGGCGATTCTCTGCCAGCCGCACTTGCGTGCTTCACGTTCGTAGCGGGAAGAGCATCCCATCGCCGCGAATTCTAGCACGGAGCAATCGAGGTTCGCAGCGCACATTTTTCGACGGCGTCCGCGTCTCGCCGGCGCGTTTCGTGCGTCGACGGTGGCAAGAGTCGCCGGCGAGACGCCGACGCCACCGAAACCGATCTTCGTTGAAGGTTCACGGAAAGTGAGTCACTCCCGGATTTTATGCGCCGATTAGCACTAACAAAAACCGCACCCTCGCAAAGAGCGCAAGGATGCGGCACCCGGCCCTCCGAAACTCGACGGGCAAACTTTGCGGAGGATGAAGGGTGCGGGTTTTCGTTTCCGGCAAAGATGAGGCTTACGCGTGAAGCAGCCCATGGAAACAAAAAGCCCGGGAGATTTTCCCGGGCTCTCGCACACAAATATATTCGCTATTCGAAATCTCTACGATCCTTTTTCGGTGGCCACGGCTTCCGGCGTCTCAACACGTTCAACGCGCTGCAGGCGGGCCGCCTTACCCTTCAGACCGCGCAAATAATAAAGCTTGGCGCGGCGCACGCGTCCCTGCCGAAGCACCTCGATGGAACTGATCGAGGGTGAATTCACGGGGAAAACGCGTTCGATGCCGACTCCAAAACTCACCCGCCGTACGGTGAAGCTTGCGCCGGTCGATTTCCCACGCTTCTTGATCACTACGCCTTCGAACGGCTGGATGCGCTCTTTCTCGCCTTCGCCCTCCTTCAATCGAACGTGAATGCGAACGGTATCCCCTGCGCGGAGCGTTGGCAGGTCTTTGCGCACTTGTGCTTCCTGATACTTTTCAATAACGCGATTCATGGCTTAGATTCCCGGCAGACCCACTCAGGCGGGGTCGTGCACTGCAAAGGCAAACCACAACTATAGCTCAAGAATAGGGTATTCACCAGAAGATTTTCTCTAGGATTCCGGACTGAACAAGTTTGCGGAAACAACTTAACCCCCGCAACATCTGGCAATTACCGTGAGACTGGTCGCGCCAGCATAAATATCGATTTCTGTGTGTTAGTCTGAAGTTGGAGCCGAGAATTCGGAAACACCGGACAAACCAAGACTGAAAATTTTTGGTGGATACACTGGATTGGATTGCTGTAGCGATCTGTCTCGCGCTGGCTTTGCCGAAGCCAGGGCTGGGAGAACCCATTTTTGTATGGATCGAGCAGCGGTTCGCGCAATTTGCGAGAAACAAGGTGGCTGGAATTGCCTCCATCGGCGCAGCAGCAATCGTTGCTCGACTTGCCCTGTTGCCGTGGATGCCGGTCCCGCAGCCAAGCGTTCACGATGAGTTTAGCTATCTTCTCGCTGCCGACACGTTCGCTCACGGGAGGCTCTCGAATCCACCGCATCCGATGTGGATTTATTTCGATACGTTTCACGTCATCCAGCACCCAACGTATTCATCGATGTATCCGCCGGCTCAGGGCATCGTGCTCGCCCTTGGGCAACTTCTAGGCAATCCGTGGATCGGCGTCTTGCTGAGCGTTGCCGCGATGTGCATGGCGATCGTGTGGATGCTGCAGGGATGGATGCCTCCGGAATGGGCGCTGCTGGGTGGCGTTCTGGTCTTATCGCAAGTCGGCCTCTTCAGCTATTGGGTGAACAGCTATTGGGGTGGCGCTGTTGCCGCGACCGCCGCGGCTGTGGTTCTGGGCGCGCTGCCGCGAATCTGGGAATACCAACGGCCGCGCGACGCAATACTTTGCGGCGCTGGGGCCGGAGTACTGGCGATAAGCCGTCCATTCGAAGGTCTCATTTTTTGTATTCCTCTGGGTGTGGCGCTCCTGTGGTGGGTGTTCCGGCAGGATTCTTCCGCGCGGCGCGCCTGCATCAAACGCGTCCTTCTGCCGCTCGCCGCAATAGTCGCCTGCGCAATCGGATTTGTTGCGTATTACAACTTTAAAGTTACCGGGAATCCGGTGGTATTCCCGCACTTTATCGAGGCGCGGCTCATCACCACGGCGCTTTTCATCTGGCAGCACGATAAGCCGCCCATCACTTACGCCAATCCGCAGTTCGACGATTTCTATCACAATTTTTTGCCTGGCCTTTATCAAGTGAGTTGGCCGGCGGCCGAGGGACAATTGGAATGGAAAGCCACGGCGTTTTGGCAATTCTTTCTCGGCCCGGCGCTTTCGATTCCCCTTCTTGCGCTGCCGTGGGTGCTGAAGGTATCCCGCTACCGGTTATTGTTCACTCAGGCGGCGCTGTCGGCGCTAGGGCTATGGGTCGTCGTGTATTTCAATCCGCATTATGCCGCGCCGCTGATGGCCACTGTCGTCGTTTTGACGATGCAGGGGATGCGTGTATTGCGTCGGTTGCGATTTTTGGGGCGCGCGGTTGGCCTCGGACTGTCGCGCCTCATCGTGATTTTCAACTTGCTGATCGGGCCGGTTTATTTCGCGCACCTGCTGGCCTCGGAAAGGAACGCAAAGTTTGAATGGTTCCACGAGCATGAATTGCTGATTTTGGGCGTCACGGTATTTGCGTTAATCGTTTTTAGACTCGGGCCGTCGCTGTTCGCACGCTTGCCTGTTCGCCAGTCATGGCTGGTTGCGTCATGCGAGTTGCTGTTGCTCACCGGAATTCTGATTCAGATTTGTGTGGGTCAAAGGAATTCCAATCCCGATGACTATCCCTTCGTGGATAACCTGAACGAACAGTTTCGAAGGCCCGTCGAACTCCAATTAGCCAAGCTTCCCGGCGAGCACCTCGTGGTTGTCCGCTATTCGCAAAAACACATCTCAGGCGAGGAATACGTATACAACGAAGCGGACATCGATCATGCGAAAACCGTCTGGGCTCGGGAAATACCGGGTCTCGATATTCATCCTCTGCTGAACTATTTCCGGAATCGCGATGTCTGGATTTTTGAGCCGGATGAGGATGATTCTGAGGTAAGTCCGTATGAGTAGAACAGGGTTTAGCGTGTTCGGTTCTGATCTCATCGGGCGTTTGCAAATTCAAAAGAAAACAGGCTGAAGCCTATTCTACCTTATAGCAAATCCGGGCGGTTCTTGCGCGTTTTCTCCAAGGCTTTTTGTTGGCGCCATAGTCGGATATGCTCGTGATTGCCGCCCAGCAAAATTTCCGGGACGGGCCATCCGCGAAACTCGGCGGGGCGAGTGTAATGGGGAAAGTCGAGCAGGGCGCGATTTGTGATAAGTGACTGGTGACTGGTGACTGGCGACTCGTGATTCGTGACCGTTGGCAGAGCGATGTTCCTCGATGCCGCAGCGCTGAACGATTCATTTACCGTTGAATCTTCGTTGCCTAGCGCGCCGGGAATCAGGCGAGTCACTGCGTCCATGATGAGCGCGGCGGCCAATTCGCCACCGGAAAGCACAAAATCGCCAATCGAGAGTTCGTCGGTTGCCAGATGTTGGGCGACTCGCTCGTCGACTCCTTCGTACCGGCCGCAGAGCAGGATGATTCGATCGAGCGCTGCAAATCGGCGCGCTGTATCCTGACGAAACAATTTCCCGGAAGCGGAGAGAAGGACGATAGCAGCGTTTTGTTGGGAAATCGTGGCATCGTCAGTTCCACGCTCACTGCCCGATGTTTTTACATCTTGTGCGGGCACGGCATGCTCTTCACGGTGAACGTTCACGGTGAACTGTGCCCCTGCGGCGAAGTGATTCAGCAACGACTCGACGGCCTCGAACAGCGGTTCCGGCTTCAGCACCATGCCTTCGCCGCCGCCGAATGGGCGATCGTCCACGGTGCGGTGACGATCGTGCGTGAAGGCTCGCAGGTCGTGGACACGTGCGTCCATAAGACCGGCTTCGCGCGCCCGACGCACGATCCCATAATCCAGAGGACCGGCAAAAAAATCCGGGAAAATCGTGACGATATCGAATTGCATGGAGGGCTCAGTGTACCGCAGACATACTCAGGAGCGATTCAAATCCCGCAGCCCTTCGGGAAGCTGGACATCGATGCGTTTGGCGTCCACGTCGATGCGCGTGCAAAACTCCGCCGCCAGAGGAACTAGCACTTCGCCTTCACCGGTTGCAACAGCCAACAGTGGAACGCCCCCCGGAAATTCAACGTCACGGACGGTGCCCATCGATACAGTTGCGCCCGCCTCCCACACTTCGCATCCGACCAGGTCACCGACATAGTAGTTTCCGGCGTTGAGCGTCGTTCGCTGCTCGATAGGCACTTGCACTTCAAGTCCGCGCAGAAGTTCCGCCGCTTCCACGCGATCGACGCCGGCAAAATGAAAGACAGCCTGGCCGCCGCGGCCGGGCGAAAGCCAGCAGCGTTGGACGCGGATACGCTGCGGCGCGCCTCGTCCGTCGTTAAGCCACACTTCGCGCAGGCTGGGCAGGCGCTCCGGAAAATCGGTCAGGATTTGTGCGACGACTTCCCCGCGGAGGCCGCGGGGACGCAAAATTCGCGCCAGGGTAACGCCGGTGAATGTTTCGTCGGACACGCTGCTTATTCGAGGATTTCGAGCGTTAAGCGCTTCCGGAGTTTCATTCCTGCCGCTCCCAGGATCGTTCGCATGGACTTCGCCGTTCGACCCTGGCGGCCGATGACTTTCCCCAAATCGTCCGGATGCACCCTCAATTCCAGCACGGTTACTTGCTCACCCTCTACTGCTCGAACCTGGACTTGATCGGGATGATCGACCAGCGCTTTCGCAATCGCTTCAACAAGGTCCTTCATGGGGCCCTCCCAGCACTCGCATTCGCGGTTTGAGCTTGGAATCTCAGTTGTCTAGATCCCGTGGGCCATCGGGATCTTTGCCGAGCCGCCGCGATTACCTTTATCGGAAGCTCAGGCGATTTTTTGGGCTGTTAAAAAACTGCGAACTGTGTCACTGGGTTGCGCTCCGCATCCCAGCCAATATTTGATGCGTTCGGCATCCAGCGTAATCAGCGCAGGGCTCTTGAGCGGATCATACGTCCCTACGATCTCAACGGTCCGTCCGTTCCGGGGCTTGCGCTTATCGAGTACAACGACGCGATAAAACGGGTGCTTCTTCTTACCGATCCGAGCCAGGCGAATTGCTAACACGATTCACTTCCTCCTGGCCAAGGATTATAGCTGGTTCCATCTGTTTGCGATACCCCGACGGCAATCTAAGCCCGTACTAGCCTCTACCTGTAGATGCGCCGTGAAGGCAGGGGTTTGTCTGGTTTAATCCCGCATGAACGGGTTGCTGTGCACCCACCAGACATCTGGTGTTAGAATCCTCCCAAACTGCTTCACCCTTTGGCTTCATGGTCTGAATCGATTTGCCCGATGTCGAGGGCCTATCACCCAAGAGGAGACGAAGAATGAATCGAAAGATACGGTTGGATTTGTTGGGATTGATGGCTTGCATCCTGTTGACACTCGCCGCTCTGGCAACGGCGCAAACGCCAAGCAGTGCGCCGGCGAAGGCGTCCGCCACGGCGGCAGCGCCGAAAGCCAAACTCCTGGACCTGAATTCGGCCACCAAGGATCAGTTGCAGGCCCTGCCCGGGATTGGCGACGCGTACTCTCAGAAGATCATCGACGGGCGGCCCTACAAGATGAAGACAGACCTCGTGAGCAAGAAGATCGTTCCGAAGGCGACGTATGACAAAATCGCAGCAATGGTGATTGCAAAACAATCCACTGCCGCGACGACAGCACCTGCCTCAAAGACACCGGCAAAGTAACTCGCTCGGAAATCGCCTGCGAAACGGGCGATACGAAGTCTGGCAATCTGAGCAACGAGCCTCTGGGACATCGACAGCGTTCCCGAGGAACAACGTTCGTCACGTGAGATTCGTTACCGGCAGGAAAAAATAAAGGGATCTATGATGCACCTGTAAGTTTCCCGAGGCCTTTGAGGCGTCCCTGAGCGGCGAGAGCGCCGTACTGTTTCATCATCTGGCGCATCTGCAAGTATTGCTTCAAGACCTGGTTCACTTCCTGCACCGAAGTGCCGCTGCCGCGCGCGATGCGTTTGCGGCGCTTGCCATCGATGACGTTGTGATCGTTGCGCTCGGAGGCGGTCATCGAATTGATGATCGCTTCGATCCTCTTCAATCGCGATTCATCGACCTGCACATCCTTCGGCATATTAGCCAGCGGACCGATTTTGGGCAGCATGCCCATCACTTGCTCGAGCGGTCCCATTTTGCGGATTTGCCGCAACTGGTCTCGAAAATCCTCGAGCGTGAATTCGCTGCGGCGTAGCTTGCGTTCCAGCTCGGCGGCTTGTTTGGCGTCCACGGTTTGCTCGGCGCGCTCAATCAGCGAGAGCACGTCGCCCATGCCAAGCACGCGCGAGACAATGCGGTCCGGGTAAAACGCGTCGAGCGCATCGTATTTTTCGCCCGTGCCCACGAATTTAACCGGCGCGCCGGTGACCTTGCCAATCGAAAGCGCCGCGCCGCCGCGCGCATCGCCGTCGAGCTTGGTCAGCACGACTCCTGTTAGACCCAGCCTCTTGTGAAACTCACCCGCAGACCGCACAGCGTCCTGTCCGATCATCGCATCGGCAACGAACAGGATTTCCGTGGGCGCGAGTTCGCGCTTCAGCGTGCCAAGCTCTTGCATCAGCGTGTCATCGATGTGCAGTCGGCCGGCCGTGTCCACCAGGATTACGTCGAAGGCGGAAAGTTTTGCCTCGCGGATCGCGCCGCGTGTGATTTCCAGAGGTTTGTCGGTTCCCGTGCCGGGCCAGCACGGCACGCTGATCGCTTTCGCCACCTGTGCAAGCTGCTCGCGCGCCGCAGGACGGTACACGTCTGTCGATACCACAATCGGACGGTGCCCGTGCGCGGCCAGCCATTTCGCCAGCTTGCCAGTCGTTGTTGTTTTTCCCGAACCTTGCAGGCCCACGATCATCCACACTGACGGCGGGCGGGATGAGAACAACGGCTTGGCGTGCTTGCCTAGCAGCAGCGCAAGTTCATCGCGCACAATCTTGATCACTTGCTGGTCGGGCGAAAGTTGGAGCAGTACTTCCGAGCCAAGGGATTTATCTCGGATGTGCGAGAGCAATTCATCGGCCACGCCTACGTTGACGTCGCCTTCGAGCAGCGCTTCGCGGATGCCCGCGAGCGCTTCGTCCACGTGCTCTTGTGTGAGTTTCCCCTGCCCGCGCAGATTCTTAAAAACTCGTTGCAGCTTGTCTGTCAGATTCTCAAACATTCGATTCGGTCCTTAAATTTGTGGCGCGAGCTTCAAGGCAGCAGCCATCTCGTTCCCATTCTAGCAGGATGCTCAACGAGTTGCCGCCGCTGCATGTTAGAGTGCCGTGCGGTCTCATCTACGAGACAAGACGCCTTCTGGAATTTCACAATTGTATTTGTGTGCGCCGTGACGCAGGAATACGATGGACGGCGCTTATTCTTACCATAAGCTGTGAGGCGGGGCGAAGGGATGGTTTCAAAGCAACTTTACCGGGACGGCATGGCACGGTTTGCCGCGGCCGTGAACATCGTGACCACGGACGGTCCGGCCGGACCGACGGGTTTCACTGCATCGGCAGCGTGTTCGGTGACCGACGAACCGCCCACGCTGCTTGTCTGCTTGAATCGCGCCAGCCAGTTGCACACTATTTTTCAGAAAAACGGCGTCTTCTGTCTCAATACCCTGGCCGGCAATCAGCGCGAACTTTCAGAATCGTTCGCCCATCGTAGCGGAACTCCGATGCGCGAGCGATTTATCGCGCCAATATGGGAGAAATTTGGCACGGGTTCACCCGTGCTCGTGGATGCGCTCGTTTCGTTCGATTGTCGAATCGCGGAAGTATACGAAGTAGGAACTCACTGGGTTATTTTTGGGGAAGTTCAGGACATGCGAATTTCGCAGGGTGCGTCGGCCCTACTGTACGCGAACCGGTCTTATCGTGTACTTCCCCTAAAAACAGACTGAAACGCCGCCGGAAATCTAGTGGTTGTCGCCGTCGTGGTCCACATCGACGCTTGCAGCAGGCTTGGTGTTGCTTGTCTGCGCTTGTTTCGCCGCTGAGCTGATCGCGACAGTGTCCTGCGGTATTGCTGTTCGCGACGTAGCCGGTTTGGGGGGCGGCTGCACTGTTTGTGCCGCTTGATCGTGCGCGTTGACTGCCTGGAGAGATTGGATTGAATTGCTCATGGTTCACCTCATATTCCACATCGGCGGACGAGCAATAGACTTTAGCCTGCATCGCGTGAGAAAAAGCACATGAACTGTTCCGAAGCGAAACGGCAAAGGCCCGCCAAATCGCTCGGTGAGCCCCCACTCCCTTTCGTAAGCCAAGACGACCCGATGCTGTTTGATCCTTCCCGTGAGCGCCGATTATTTTTTTGCGGCAGTCGCGGCGAACCGCTCCTGCATGTGGCGGGTCAGGTGCGGGACAATCCCCAGTATCCGCTCAATCAACATCAACTGGCCGCGATGATGCATTTCATGTCAGGGCCTTCCTCACTTTTTGACGCCGGTAACGGATAAACCAAGCAGAGTCAGCGATGTATCGATTTTGAAAAGTGGACGGGGACGAAATCCGTGGTAGAAGGGTTTTTCGCCAAAAAAATC
>JBEKCU010000144.1:0-11123 GCA_050014735.1 Candidatus Acidiferrales bacterium
TCCCGTCAATTACTGCCCGATTTGCCCGGGGATCCGCCAGCGATATAAAAATACCCAACCTTGCCGTTTCCTGGAGAGCCGTACCACATCCTCCCGTCGGAATCGCGGAAGAATTCCCGCATCGTATTTTCTGCATGTGGGTAAGGATATTCGGTGACTTTTCCGGTCTTGGTATCGAGGCGGCCCACCACGTCCATCTTGAAGGAGGAGTACCAAACGTTGTGGTCCTTGTCGATGCCGAGCGCGTATGGGGTCGGTGCCGGACCCGGCAGATTATACTCGGTAAACTTTTCGGTTTCGGGATCGAAGCGGCCGATTTTTCCGCTGTTATATTCGCCGAACCAAATCGTCCCGTCGGAGTCAATTTCAAGGCGCCTGGGGAAGGAACCCTTGGTAGGCGGATCCCAAGTCTTCACTTTAAGAGTCTTATAGTCAATTACGCCAATCCGGTTGGTCCGCAATGTTGTAAACCAGATGTTCCCGGCGGCATCGTTTTCTACAGCGTAGGTGCTGCCGACTTCATCCCAGAAGTTTGTAAACTTCCCGGTCTTGGGTTCATAGCGGCTCAGAGGATCGCCGCTGGACCATACATTTCCATCGGGGTCGAAGCGCACAGTGTGCTTACATCCGCCGTCTTCAATACCCTCTTTGCCGGGGAGGTACGGATCCTGGTATTCAGTGATTTTCTGGGTAACCGGATCCCATTTCCCAAGTTTGTTGGAGGCTTGTTCACCGAGCCAGACCGAACCGTCTGGAGCGGGGTAAGCGGAATGTATCGCGGCATTACCCTCATTTCCGACTTTAAAATCCGTAAACTGGCCGGTCTTGGGATCGAGGCGCGTGATGTTGTTTGCGGGACCGAAGTTCGGAATCCACAGATAACCGTTCTTGTCCGGAGCTGCGCTAAAGGGGAGGCGATTCATTCCCGGCAAGTCATATTCGACGTACACAATGTTGGTGTCCGTATTGGTCAGCGGGCGGAGAGTTGCCTGATAACCAGGAAGTTCCGCCGGAGATTTCGGCAAAGTGGAATCCGGGCCGAAAACGCTGGTCAGATAAGACTCAACATCGCCGGCCTTGGCATCGTCAAAGGGCGACTTGCCGTTCGCCAGAGCGAAATGAACGATTGTGCGCATGTATTCGACTCGATCCTTCCAGCCGTCCGGATCGCGGTGAATGGAAGCCATGCGAGCCTGGAATCCGTGACAGGTCATGCAAGTTCCCATGACCATCTCTTTTCCTTTTCCATCGGGCAGCAACGCATTTCCCTGATAATTGGAAAGCTCATTCCAGCGCACGGTGCCGGTCTGCAACGCGAAATCGATGGAGGTATTTTGGTCAGCAGCAAGAGTCACGCCCGTCTTAGGAGCGGAGGTGTACCCAATGGCGCGAATTTGAACGCGATAGTCCCCGGGGCCGAGCTTCTCGATCCGATAATGTCCCTGATCGTCCGACAAGACCATCGTAGTGATACGGGTCTTGACGTTTTGCGCTTCCACAAAGGCAGCCTTAAAGGGAGCGCCATCCGGCCCCTTCACGGTGCCAGTCACTGTCGCGGCGTACCCACATGTACTAGAGAGGGTAATTAAGCCCACGAAGGCCGCCAGCTTACCGATTGTTCTCATAGCTCCGTCTCCTTATGTAAAGCTTGAAAGCGTTGAGTGCGTGTTCGTCCCTCAGCGCGGCAAAAATTGCCGCTGCATTCTCGTTGAAATGGAAAGTGGCGCGACCGCATATTCTGAAAGGTTTACCTCTAATCACATGCGTCCGGTTGGAACCCTGTAACCCTTTTTCGCACAACTCGCCCCAGTTAGCAAGCGGATTAGGTCAAATCTGAATAAATCCACTTGCGCCGAATTCGATCGTCCGATCTGGCTCGACGGGTCAAGTCGTACGGACACGACATGCCGTGTCCGTACGATCGGCGATCACAATCCTCTAACTATCGACTCAAAACGCGTACTTCAGACCGAATTGGATCAGCCGCGGATTCACCGAAGTGGTTGTAATATTCCCGAACGTCGCCTTTGAAACATCGACCACGGCCGGGTTGCTGAACTGCGGATGATTGAACGCATTGAAGAATTCCGCGCGGAACTGCAGCGTGGCATCTTCGCGTATCCCTCCGACCTTGGTCAGCTTAGTCAGAGACATATCCCAGTTGAACTGCCCCGGACCAAGCAGAATTCCAGCCGACGAATCCCCATATCCGGTTCCGTTGCCGATCGCGGGCAGGGCTGCCCCCGGTGTCGCGCACGGGCCACTGCCAGTGCCAACGCTACCAACGTAAGCGAGCTTGTTGAAATAGCCTTGCCCGCCGTTCGCACCACCCAAGCGCTGTTCTATACTGCCTGGCGATGCGACATTTGCCGCCCCCATCCCGGTGCAATACTCAGCTGTGGAGATCACAGAGCTGGCCCCACCGAAGCCATAGATTGTGCCCCCACGAGTGTCAGTGGGCGTCAACGGGGTGCCGTCCTGGACAACCGTCACACCAGAAAGGCCCCATCCACTCGCCAACTTATCTAGCAACCCCTGGTGAACACCCAGCGGCAGGTTCCACAAGTAGCTGATGGCCAAGCGCTGCGGATGGTACAGGCCATTCGGGAAATAATGGTAAATGTTGGGGTCGTTGAGGGCTGTAGCTGTGCCACTGTTATAAAAAACCGTATCGTAGGCCCTGCTGAATGTGTAGGCCGCTTGAGCTTGAAAACCATGGGAAAACTGCTTGCGCAAAGTTCCCTGCAGGCTGTTGTACTTAATATCCGTGTCAGCCTGGGACATTGATAGACCCAGCGGCGCGAACCCGAGGTAGGGCACACGCAGGGACGCGTTCGCGGTAGTATTCGTGGTAATGAGGCCATCTGCAATGGCCGGTGCGACCATTGTGTCCGTGCTGCTCAACGAACCCGCCAGTTGGGCCTCGTTGATTTGCCGGCTGCCGAACTGGTGGAGTCCGCGTGATCCGACGTACCCGGCCTCGAACGTCCAGTGGGATATGAATTCGTATTGAACGTTCAGATTCCATTCATACAGAACCGGCGTCCGGTAATCCGGTTCCACAAGAATGTTACTCAGGTTCGAGCTGGTTCCTGTCTGGGTCGCGGAATTGATGTTGACCCAGCGGGGGGTCCACTGCAACGCCGTGTTCTGATAAGGTACTGCTTCCGTGGAATAGTAGTTTGCGGTGGAAGATGCGAAAACAGATGTAGCGTACGGCTCGCCTTGTGTTGGTCCTACGTTATATTGGCCCTGCCCGACACGGTCATAGAAGTAACCTGCTCCTCCGCGCAAAACCAGCCGGTTGCTCGCCAAGGGCGACCATGCAAATCCAGCTCGCGGCGCAAAATTGGTTAACGGTGTGTTGACATCCTCGACGCCCTTTCGGGTGTTCTGGTAGACGCCGCTCACCGGTGGGGCAACAACCAACTGAGGATTCCAGTTCGATGGAATCACAAAGCCGGCCAAAGTGCCTGTAGCCGGCGTCGGCCCCGGTATGGGCACCGAGTTGATCAGACTAGGCCAGATGTTGCTCGAGAGTCCCTGGCTATCGTAAGGCAATGCATCGTATTCCCAGCGCAAGCCCAGGTTCAGCGTAAATCGAGGAGTCATCTTGATGTCGTCCTGGACATAGGCGTCGCCGAACGGCGTGCGATATCCGTGGATCAGGCCACCTGGCGGAGTAGCCGCAGTCGTTGTCCCGGAACTCGAAATATTGCTGGTTCCCGTGCCATTCGTGCCTCCAGGGTTTGTAGGGCTGCAGCCAACCGCGGTAGGGGCGCAACCAGGCAGACCGAGCAAGAAGTCCTGGAAAGTTTGGAAGGTCAGGCTTCCGTTCGCGAGTCCCACAAGGATCCAGTTGTACCGGTCGCGCTCGAACTCAACGCCGTACCGGACCGTGTGCTTCCCGTGCGTCCAGGAAAGTTCGTCGGCCACTTCCCATTCGGTGATCCGTTTGGCGTTGGGATAGTTTCCTGCCGAACCGATGGTAAATACTCCGGTAACCGTAATTTGGTTCAGATTGTTGATCTGCGGAACGATGGGCTGCATGCCAACCTGGGTATCGGTGAATGTGCTGTCCATTTGGGCTATGAAAGTATTTCGTTGAATCGAAATACGAGCTTCGTTCACGAGGTTGTTGCTGAGAATCGAAGTGAGCTTTACTACGGCGTAGTGATTACTGACTGTGTTCGTGAGCGCAGTGTCCGGATAGCAGATGCCCGGAGCCCCTCCGCCAGAACCGCACGAAAACGAAATCTGTGTAGGATCCTTGGTATAAAAATACCGCACCGCCAGCGTATTCTTGCTGTTGATCACATAGTCGAAGTTGCCAAGACCCTGATCTTCCTGAAATCGCGCAGGTACTGTGAAAGTCGTATTCTGGACAGCGGAAGTACACGTGGCTGCAGCCGATGCGGAGCACGGGGTATCGGTCACGGTGCTTGAGGCGCTCGGAATGTAATAGGTGCCATCAGGATTCTTGAGTTGAAGCAGAGCGAGGGCCACCGGATTGATGTTCGATCCGTTACACGCGACCTGCACAGCTCCGCCCTGCGTTTTCGCAGTTCCGGAGATGCCACCATCGGTTCCCTGTGGGCAAAAAGTTGCGCCCAGCGACTGCGCGAGGGCCGACGTATTCGAACGGTCACCACCCGGAATCGGAAGCAGGCTGGGCGCTGAATAGCCCTGGGCCGCTGCTCCGTTGATCTGTCGAGTCCCCTGGTAAGACGCAAAAAAGAAAAGCTTGTCCTTCTTAATCGGCCCGCCGATCACAGCGCCAAACTGATTCTGATTCAGCACCTGCCGAGAGTTATTTGGAACTCCATTCACGGACGGCGACTGATTGCGGAAGAAGTCATTGGCATTGAGGTCAGTATTCCGGAAAAACTCGAATGCCGATCCGTGGAATTGGTTCGTACCTGATTTCGTAACGACGTTCACATTGCCGCCGATGTTCCGGCCGTAGCCTGCATCGAACAGCGAGGTCTGGATCTTAAATTCCTGAATCGCGTCGGGGTTCACATAACCGATCCCGGGGTTCAGCCCATTTTCAGTTAGCGTTCCCTGAGCCATGTTATTCGTGATGGAAACTCCGTCCATTTGAACGTTGTTCTGGGCAGTGCCGGCGCCGTTTACGGCGATATCCGTCTGGCCTTTTCCTAGAGTGACGGCATTGAAGACGCCGGCGTTTGCGCCAGAGGAAAGGCCCAAAAGATTGGTATAGTTACGCGTGGTCAGAGGAAGCCCTACGGTGGACGAACTGGTAACCACGTCGCCCAGCGTCGCGTTCGCCGTCTGCACGGCTTCGACCGCTTCGCCCGTGACCGTGACTTGTTGGCTTTGCGTGCCCACGGCCAAGACTTGGTTCAATACGGCGGTTTCGGACACGTTTACTGTGACGGAAGGAACTTCAGAGGAGTTGAACCCATTTGCCGCAAACTTCACGCTGTATGTACCCAGCGGCAGTAAGGTTACGTTGTAAGCACCGTCGGCTCCTGTCATCACGGTGCGTGTCCGACCTGTGCCAGTATCCATGGCCGTTACAGTCACGTTCGCGATTACCGCTCCTGATGCATCCGTAACCGTACCACTGATTGCTCCGGTCGATGCCGTCTGAGCGTTAACGCCGGGAACGAATACCCACACGAAAGCAACAAATAACAATGCAAGAGCCCAACCCGATTTTTTTATCATTTCCTCACCCCTTATTTTGTTGCTTATTCTGACGACCCCAATTTTTTCCGAAAATGCGACTCACGCCGACACAACTCCGGCGAATCGAATCTTGACTCGACCTAAATCGATATGCCTGGATAGATTCACGATGGACCCGCTGTTTCTCTGGCTGCGAATAGCGGTAGAGTTCAAACCCGCAAGCTCAATTGACGGGCTTCGGCTCCCAATCCAAATCCTTCGTGGCTTCAACTCCCTAAGTTCAGGCCACGTGGACGACGTGATTTTCCATTGTTGTGACGGTGCTGTGACGAAATCCCAATTTCAACTGGACCACTGCCCCAGGCGATAATACGAGGAAACCATTTGATTTTCAAGTTTATTGAATATGCTTTATGAATGGGCTAAGTCTTGGCGATAGTGAAGATCGCCGGATGGGACAGGCTGCATCTCATGGCTGGTGCATGGGTTACGTGTGAATACCACGTGGAGGGCACGGCTTTGCGTGCCCCCGACAGCATCGAGTAGGGTAGTCCAACAACCCTCTGCATCTCCATGCCTGATGGAGCGAACTATCGAGCAAATATTAAACGAGTTGCTGGAGGACATCGCGCTGGAATGGCTGGAGTTCGTCGAGCGCCCCGCGCTGCACCAATGCTGGCCACGAAGGATTCACAATGAGCGACCGCCCGATTGCGATCAGGTCGAATTCGCCGCGCCCCATACGGTCAAGCAGTTCGTCAATTCCGGTGACTTCCGCCGTGTCGGGGGTTCGGGACGACGTGGTGAACTCCTGATTCAGCGTTACAGAGCCAACGGAAATAGCCGGTTTTCCGCTGAGTTTCCGGGTCCACCCGGCCAAATTTAAAGGGCTGCCCTCAAACTCGCGTTCCCAGAAGCGGCGTTGGGAGCAGTGGAAGATATCCACGCCGGCGGCAGACAGCGGTTCCAAGAAGCGCTCTAATTCCTCGGGTGTCCGCGCCAATTTCGCCGAATAATCCAGCAATTTCCACTGCGAAAAGCGCAGGCACACCGGATAATCGCGGCTGACATTGCGGCGAATCTCCTCGATCACTTCGACGGCAAAACGCGTGCGCTTCAGCAGATCGCCACCGTAGCGGTCCGTCCTGCGGTTTGTTTCTTCCCAGAAGAACTGATCGATCAGGTAGCCGTGAGCGCCGTGAATCTCCAGTCCGTCGAAGCCCAGCCGCTCAGCGGATGCGGCTGCCTCACCGTACGCGCGAATGACGGCGTCAATTTCCGCTTGCGTCATTGGCTCACGAGCTTGTTCGCCGGGTTTGTCCATTCCCGAAGGCCCGACCGCAATGGGATCAGCCTGCATTCCCGGACGGGACGACAGGCCAACATGCCAAATCTGCGGAAAGATTTTGCCACCGGCCGCGTGGACTTCATCGACTACACGCTTCCATCCGGCCAGCGCCTCTTCGCCGTAAAAACGCGGCACGGCTGGTTGAAAGCCGGCCGCTGGATGAGGAATGTATGTTCCTTCGGTCACGATCAAACCGACGCCGCCCTCGGCGCGGCGACGGTAATACGCGCCCACGTCAGCCCCCGGAACGCCGCCCGGCGACTTGCCGCGCGTCATGGGCGCCATTACGATGCGGTTCGCAAGCGTCAGATGCTTGAAGGTAAAGGGACGAAACAATACCGCTGTACGGTCTTCCGGAAGAATACTCATTGTATAAGCGATAGGTCGTAATAGGGCGGCTCTCCGCTGAAAGTGGTTTACAACGCCGCCGATTGCACGGCCACAGCCTTCTCTCCATGGCTGCGCAGTTTTCTCGGGGCAGTCTCCTTCAGGAACAAACAAACAATTACGCCCAATCCTATGCCGGTGAGCGCGAGGTACAGAATGCTTTGAATTCCGTAGTTCTTGGCGATGGTTCCGGCCAGCGACGGAGCGACGCCTCCGCCAAAAATCTCGCCGATGCCGACGACCATTCCGATCGCCGATGAAACCAGCCCCATGGGTGCGGATTCAGTGGCAATCGGGCCGGTAATCAGCGCGATCAGTCCTAAACAGAAAAACGAGACGATGAACATCAGGACGAACAGCGGCGCCATGCTTGGCCCGGCAGCAATAAAGATGCGGAGCATTATTCCCGCGCCAATGAAGCTCGCAATAGCCATCAATTTTCGTCCAAAAATATCCGATAAACCGGGAATGCCGAACTGACCGAAGAAACCGCCGAACCCAAGCCCCGACATCACGAAGCCTTCCTGCGGCACGGTTAAGTGCAGATAGTCGGTGAGGTAATTGGGCAGCATCGCGCCGAGGACGAACACGCCGGTCATTGCGCAGAGCAGCGCCGCCATGCACAACACGATGTTGCGGCTCTTAAAAATTTCCAGCCATCGGCCGGTTGGCTGAGCGGCTGTCTTTGGCGCGGTCACGTGCGCCGGATCGCGAATCACGAAGAACATCAGGATCGCGAGGATGAAACCGGGAATCGCGACGATGAAAAACACCCAGCGCCAGGACGGGACCACCTGCAAAAGTTGCGTGGCGATGATCGGACCGAATCCCAAGCCGAATAGCGCAAACGTGCTCTGTTGCAGACCCTGGTTGAGTCCGCGGCGCTTTGGCTCGGAGGCATCGGCCGTTGCGGCAAAGCTGGTGGGGCAGAACGAGCCTTCGGTGAATCCCATGATCGAGCGGATGGCCAGCAAGCTCATGAATCCGACGGCGTATCCCGAAAGACCGGAGAGAAGAGAGAAGAGGACGATCGCCGGGATCAAAACCTTTCGATATCCGATCTTGTCGGATACTCCGCCCATCACGATTGCGAAAACTCCCCAACAGACGCCCAATATCCCGATGATGTTTCCGAAGTCCTGAATCGACAGATTGAGGTCTCGAATGATGGACGGTGCCATGGGCGCGATAATCCATCTGTCTAGACCTACAAGGCCGAATCCAAGACCCAGCAGCGTCACTACTTTCCATTCATAGGCAGTATCCCAAGCTTTTTTTTGTTCGGCCATTTTTCGGGGCATCCTCTCAATCGTCGCTAAAGTTTCTTGGCATTTCCTTGGCGCCTGTTTCTGCTGTTTTATGGTTTTAACTGGATCATCGAAACATGAGCGGCTGCTACTTTCCATGTGCCGCCGTCTTTCACCCAGGTTTCCGAAAATCGCGCGTCCTTGCCTCGGATCGCCTCAATCCAACTCACGACGACCGTGTTGCCATATGCGTTTACCTTTTCTTCTCTGGGCGGCGCGCCGCTCAATTCGCTGCTCGATGCCGGTGCATTCTTTGCGGCTGCCATTGCCGCTATTCGGTCTTTCTTCGTCTGCATGCTGCCATCGGGCATTACAACCCAGAAGCTATCGGTCGTGTACCGCGCGTAAATTTCGATATCGTCGGTGTGCATCGCGGCGGTTCGCTCGCTCTGTATCTTCAGAAATGCAGGATCAATCGATTCCTTCGCGGGCGATTGCTTTGTGGGCGATTGCTTCGCCGGCCCCTGGGCAGCGACAGCAGGAACGGCAAGAAATCCAATAGCAAGCAATGACACCGCACCCAAGCCTGCTCTAACCATCAAAAGCTTCTCCTGACCCAACCCCGGGGCTTCCTGCACAATTTGTGATAACGCGCAGACTACACCAAATCCTATTCAGTAGATATCCAAAAATTGTTGCCGGTGTTTCGCCATTGACTTAAGAGCTAAAAACGGAAGCGGGCTGTCTCCGGATATCGAAGCCAGCCCTGCCGATTTGGTTTCCGCTTTTCGTAGCCCCCCCCGCACTCAGTGATGTCCCATACCCGGGACATCACAAGCGGCATACCTCATCCTTTTTAATTAGCGTTTGTAGAAGGGAGGGATATTGGCGTCGACATTGACCCAAACGGACTTTGCATCCGTGTAGTCGTGCATCGCCTCGAAACCCATTTCCCTGCCATAACCGGATTGTCCCACTCCGCCGAACGGAGAAGCCGGATTGACCCGCTTATACGTATTGACCCACACCATGCCAGAGCGGATTGCCCCAGCGACTCGGTGTCCGCGCTTCAGGTTTTGCGTCCACAGTCCGCCGCCGAGTCCATAGTCGGTGGAATTGGCCAGCCGGATCACTTCTTCTTCATCCTTGAAGCGAGTGACCGACACGAATGGTCCGAAAACTTCCTCCTGGCAGACACGATCTTCCGCCTGCGCAGTCACCACGGTTGGTTCAACGTAGTATCCGGCCCGAAGTTCACTATTTTCGGGGGCCTTACCGCCAGCCAGGATCGTGCTTCCCTGTTCGCGGGCCACCTGAATGTAGCTCAGAACCCGATCTCGGTGGCCAGCAGATGTAAGTGGTCCCATTTCAGTCTGAGGATCGAGCGGATTTCCAATCCGGATCGACTTGGCAAGTTTGAGGAATCGCTCCAGGAATTTGTCGGCAATATCTTCCTGCAGCAGCAGACGCGACCCGGCAATGCAGGCCTGCCCCTGATTGTGGAAAATTGCAAACGCGGAACCGTTCACGGCATCTTCAAGGGAAGCATCGTCAAACACGATGTTTGCACCTTTGCCGCCCAGCTCAAGCTGCACGCGCTTCAAATTGCCGGCAGAGGCTTGCACGATTTTTCGGCCGACTGCCGTCGAACCCGTGAATGCGACTTTATCGATGCCTCGATGCTCCGCAATGTACTGGCCGGCAACATGTCCGTATCCAGGGACGATGTTCACTACCCCGGCCGGAATTCCCACGTCGGACATCAGCTTGGCAATTCTTAGAGAAGTGAGCGGAGTCAACTCCGCCGGCTTCATGACAACCGTATTCCCCGCAGCCAGCGCCGGGCCCATTTTCCAGCTCGTGAACATCAGCGGGAAATTCCAGGGCACAATCTGGCCCACAACGCCCAGCGGGTCGCGTGTGACGTAGTTGAGAAACCCGGATTCCACCGGAACAATGCGCCCCTCAACCTTGTCCGCCATACCGCCAAAATAGCGAAACGTAGCCACCGTGCGAGGCACATCCAGCCCCGCCGTGTCGCGGATTGGATGCCCAGTGTCCAGACTTTCAAGCTCTGCAAGATATTTGGCGTCCGCTTCGATCGCATCCGCCAGTTTGTAGAGGATCCGACCGCGCTCGGCAGCGGCGAGGCGTTTCCAGGCGGGAAACGCCTTCCGCGCAGCATCGACTGCCCGGTCGATATCGACCGGCGTGGCTTCGGAGATCTCCGCCAGGATGCTGTTGTCGTGCGGGTTATATACGGGGATTCTGCCACCCTTGGCAGCCTCCACAAACTCGCCACCGATAAAGAGTCGGGTCTCGATGGCGAGCTTGGAGGAAACGGTTTCCTGAGTTGGCATGCTGTTAGAATTCCACCGGGTAAGGAGTCAGTTCACCGCTGGAGTAGCGTTGCGGCAGTGTGCTGTCGTTGTTTTCCCACACGATCAGGATCGACCGCTTCGGCGAATATCCCTTGTGGCGGATGT
>JBEKCU010000145.1:0-26433 GCA_050014735.1 Candidatus Acidiferrales bacterium
TCACTCATTACGGACACCAACCGTGGCGTCCGCAGGCGCTCCATTCGACGTCGGCTCGGGATCGCGGTCCACGAGCATGCATCGCAGAACTGCCTCCGCCGCGATGTCCCCATTGACCGTCGCTACTGCCTGAAGCTTGCAAAACGTCACGCGCCACTTGAGCACCGTCACTTCGATTCGCAGCTGATCTCCGGGCACGACCGGCCGTCGGAAACGCGCTTCATCCACAGCCGCAAGATAAAATAACTTCTTATCCCTCTCGGGAATTTCCGTGAGCAGCAGAAGGCCCCCGGTCTGCGCCATTCCCTCGATGATTAAGACTCCCGGCATGATGGGCTTTCCTGGGAAGTGTCCCTGAAAATAGCCCTCATTGGCGGTAACGTTTTTAATGCAAACGATGCGCTTGAGCCGTTCAATTTCCAAAACGGTATCCACGAGCAGGAACGGATAGCGATGCGGCAAGAATTTTTGGATACCCACGCTGTCGAGAATCATTTCATTTCCTCAATACGCGTCCGGAGAGATTCGCAGGAGACAGCCGGAGCATGGGAGAATTATATGCGAAACACGCCACTCAGCAAACGCGGGAATCGTACTTGCGCATGGGGAGCGGTAAAAACGGAACTGCATCCTTCGAGCGGGGAGTCAGAATTGCGGTTGTGCCAGGGCGGTAGTGTCTTGGGATTCGAGCAATCGTTGTGCGGCGTTCCGAAGCGCTCTGGCTCTAACGGCTATCGGGCTGGCAGGATCGATCTTGAGGTACGCATCCAGATCGTCCAGAAGTGCCCGATAGTCTTTCTCGCGACTATGAATGTCCGCGAGCAGCCGAAGAGATTCAAGAGAATCGGCCTTCAGGCGAAGTGCGTCACGTACACTCTTCTCGGCCTCCTCTAAACGGTTTAAGCCGAACAGCGCCCAGCCCAGATAACAATGACCCGACCAGGAGTTCGCATCCAGACCCAATCCCTTGCGGGTCACTTCTTCGGCCTCCGCAAATTTTTTCTGGTAGACGAGGATTGCTCCCAGGCCGAATAAGGGCGGCGCATATTCGTTGCCGCTCAGATCGATGGATTTCTGAAAGGCGAGTTCGGCATCCGGCAGGCGCGATATCCTCAAGTTTGCCACTCCCATGTCGTAGTAGGCTTCGTAATAGCTGGCATACGCCGCGACGGCGCGTTGAAAATGCACCAAACTCTCCCTGGCGTCGTTTTTTAACAGGAGTTCGGCGCCCTTATCGAAAGCCTGACGAGCTTTGGCTGGAATGCTAAGTTCCCTGGCGGAAACCACGTATTTCGATTCTGGAGATTGCCCCTTTGAGGGAAGGGGAAAAAACATGCAGGCGACCAGCAGCCAGCCAACGCTGAATCGTGCTCGCAGAGCGTCGATGCCGAGAGTGAAGATGTGGGTGGCCTCCCGCTTGCCATGAACTTACACGATCTTAATTTATTTGTAACATAATTGTAATACTTGGTTTCATTTAGTTACCTGTCCTTTCGTACAGGGACTATCGCTGATACTCGAGGGGCTACCGCACAGGGGATTCGTATCGGTCGGCTGAACGACGTATATTGCCGCACGAGAGTTGCCCACAACGAGTCTCGTTGTTAGCATGACTGGACAATGAATCCATTGTCCCGCCGAACATCCCTCCAACCTACGAGTGCAACGCAGAACCGACTCGCGATGAAATCAGTTCTCAAATGGCTGAAATCGCGTGAGGCGGCGATGACTGGACTGCTAGGCCGTTTCGTGCGCGCTGAATCGCCCAGCTTTGACAAGACGGCCGTGGACCGGTTCGGGCAAATCGTCGCGTCCGAGTGGAAACGCCGTGGAGCGAGCGTCAAGTTGCTTCGCCAGCCCCAGAGGGGCGATCACGTCAGGGCCGTATGGTCTCCACGAGGCGCGCACGCCAACGGACAGATTTTAGTTCTTGGCCATCTGGACACGGTTTACGACCTTGGGACACTTTCCCGAATGCCATTTCGTTTGTCGCGCGGCAGGGCGTGGGGGCCTGGCGCGTTCGACATGAAAGGTGGCCTAGTTCTCGCTCTTTATGCCGTCGATGCGCTTGCCGCCGCCGGCCAATTGCCGGAAAAGCGCATCGTGTTTCTGTGGACGAGCGACGAGGAAATCGGGAGCGGAAGCTCGCGCGCCCTGATTGAGCGCGAAGCCAGGCGCAGCGACGCCGTTCTTGTCCTTGAGCCCGCTGCCGGACTCGACGGCCGCGTCAAAACCAGCCGTAAGGGAGTGGGCGAAATCGAATTGATTGCGACAGGACGAGCGGCCCACGCGGGACTGAACCCGGAGAACGGAATCAACGCCATCGAAGAAATCGCGCTCCAAATTGGGCGCATTTCGCGATGGAACCGGCCGCGATGGGGCACTACGGTAAATGCGGGAGTGATTGAAGGCGGTACGCGCACGAATGTAATCCCACACCACGCGCGTGTTCTGTTGGACGTGCGTGCCGCTCGCCCGGCGGACATGCTCACGCTGGAAAGAAAATTCCGCGCCCTCCTGCCTTCGATCGAGGGCGCGAAGCTTGAAATACGAGGCGGATTCAATCGACCTCCGATGGAGCGAAAAAACAGTTCCGCGCTGTACGCCAAGGCCCGCGCGCTGGCAATGGAATTGGGAGTAACGCTTGGCGAGGCATCGGTGGGCGGCGGGTCTGACGGGAACTTCACGGCTGCGCTCGGCGTGCCTACTCTCGATGGCCTTGGCGCAATCGGTGAGGGGGCGCACAGTTCAGGCGAGAATGTTGTGATTGGCAAGTTGCCGGAGCGCGCTGCTATATTGGCGGGACTTCTGAGTTATGCCGGGCTGGGTGATGCCGGTCGCTTGTAGGGGCGTGTCATGTCATGCTCGGCTGCTGCTGGGTCATTCTGAATTGTCCAAACGAGGAAAATTGGGATCACATTTCTGACCATACAAATTCAAAAGCAAACAGGCTGAAGCCTGTTCTACTGAAGGCTCTACAAGTACGCTTTTCTCAAATACTGAACGGTGGATTGCATGAGGTCGGCGTAGGAGTCATGCAGGACGGCGCGAGTCGCGTCTTCGGGCGCTGAACCGGCGGCCAGTTGATCGAGAATTCGTCCTACGTCATCCATGCCATCTTCGATCACGATCGCCTCGACGGTCGCAAGCGCCCAGGCGTAGGCGCTGGCTGCGGTGTCCTTGGGCAGATTCAGCCAGGACGATTCGTACGAGCCGAGAGAAAATTCCATGTGGTTCTCGTAGGCTGAAGAAAGCGCTCCGGCTACTCTCCCGCTGCGTTTTCCTTCCATGTATTGTGCGATGCCTTCCTGAAGCCAGACGGGGCAACGCCCACCGGTTTTCTGTCCCACGAAACTGTGCGTCAGTTCGTGTTTGAGGACGCGAGCGAGATCGTCGGTCATGGAGGTCAAACCCTCGACGGGGACTCGAATGCGGCCATCATTGAGCGCGCCTGACCAGCTTGGCGCACGGGTGATGTCCGAGAAGGTCTGATTGGTATACAGGATTACGCCAATGGGCTCTGGAGGAACGTAATTCAGGGTCGACGAAATCTCATCGAATTCGGATTCGAGTGTGCGAAGGACTTCTCGCGCGAGTTCGGGCGCGGAGCCTCCATTATATTTCAAACGAAAATGGGCCGTTTCCCCTTCCTGATAGGTGGCTTCTTCCCTTGCGTCTCGCTCGGCTTTTTCGAGGGCGCGTTGAATGTCCGCATCGGGCGCGATGGCAAGCGCGCGCCTCCACTCTGAAACCGCGTTATCCACGCGGTTTAATCCATACAACGCCCAGCCTGACAGTTTTGCTACGTCCGCGGAGTCTGGCTGGATACTGCGGGCGCGGTCAAGCAACTCAAGAGCGGCCGAATACTCGCTGCGACGCAGATGGAGATAGGCAGCCTCCACCAGCAAATCCGGATTGTCAGGGGCAAAGCGAAGGCCGACCTTGTAGTGCTCCGCCGCCTGGCCGAAGTCGCCCACGCTGATTTCAAATTTCGCAGCGGCAATTTCCGCGGCGACCACGCGAGCTACCGATGTGGGACTCGCATTTGTATTCGCTTCGGACTCAAGCCTCTCGAGCAATTCAATATCGATCGAGCCTCCACGCACGGTGGCGCGAGCTGCTTCGTCATTGCTTGTCCGGCCCATGGCGTTTGGCGGCGCCATGGGCAGGTTCGCCGCCCGGTCGCGGGCCGATCCTGGGCTGGCGTCCAACGATACGGCTTCGCGCGTAATGTGATCCACAATGGAAGCGGGGAGGCTCATGTTGCCTGCCGGGGTTTCAAAGCTGACCTGGCCGTTTTCCCGAACTACGTTCGACGCCGTGATGGTCTTCCCGTTTTTCAGGTAAATCGTGTCGGCACGGGCGACACAAGGCATGGCAGCCACCAGGCATAGACCCGCGATGAGACGATGAGGATGTGCCACGGATAACCGCATCTTTCCATTTTACCAAGACACTGCTGCAGCAGACGATGCACCTTGCCGCCGTATGCCCAATATTGCTACAGTCAGGCCATCATGCAGACCGGGCTCCGAACGCTCCTTGCCATGTCCATGGCGGTTTTGGCAAGCGTCACTCTCACCGCCATCGGTGCTTTCCGAGCCTCCGCAGCCACGATAAGCCCGCGGGAAATCTATCAGTCGCTGAACGACTTGCGCGTCGACCCGTCGCAGATTTACGCCGTTAGCGAACTTCGTCTGCGCCGCGATGGAGTCAACCTCACGTTTTCCGACGGCACCCTTGGGTTTCTGCAAGCGTATGAAGGGCGCGTGACCGGGGCCGTATTTTCAGGACGAGGTCACGTAAGCGCAAATCTTCGCGATCCTGCCGAAAAGCAGTCCCTGGCACATTTTCTGGGTGTCCCGTTGTTGGACCAGACCTTTTCAGGTGCGTACATACGCTTCGATGACAGGTCAGCCGATGAAATCCTCGACCAGTTGCGCCATAACGAAACAACTCCAAGCAAGGACGATAACTTCGCTGCGACCTGGAACAAGTCGATGGCAAATCTGAATCCGGACGAGTCCGCAAGACTACTTTTGGACTGGGTGTCGGATGCCCCCGCGCCGTTTTTTCATGCGGAACTGCTGGACGAGCGCATCGGAGCGTTCGACATAATTGTCGACAGCCGCAATACCGATTCCGTAATGATCGGGCAGGATCGCTGGGCTGACGGTAACCGCTACTATGACGTGTGGGCGTCGTTTCCAGGGACGGACACGCCCGCTCCTCCTCGGGCGTTCGTGCCCCTATCGTATTCAATCGATACAACAATTGAGGCAGACCGCACTCTGCAAGGCGCGACAACGATCGAATTGCGCGCCGAACGAGGAGGGGAACAAGGAGTCGCCCTGGAACTCTCTCGCTTCCTAAAGGTGCAGTCGGCGCAGGATGCTGACGGACATACGCTCGATTTTCTTCAAAACGAAGCACTCAGCCGGAATCAATTGGCCGAGCGCGGCAACGACTTCGTGTTTGTGTTCCTTCCGGAGCGGGCTCGAGCGGATCAGACGTATCGGATTCGCTTGTCCTACCGCGGCAGCGTCATTAGCGACGCGGGTGACGGCGTTTACTTTGTCGGAGATCGCGGCGCCTGGTATCCGCACGTCGGCAGCATGGGGCAATTTGCGGCATATGACACGGCGTTCCGCTGGCCTCGGAAACTGCAACTGGTGGCGACTGGCGAAAAATCGGAGGAGCACGAAGAGGGTGACCAACGAGTGGGCCGCTGGCATTCGGACGGGCTCGCCCCCATCGCGGGATTCAACTTAGGCGAATACGTCGTTGAAAACATGGAAACAGCCAGCGGCGTAAAGATCGAGGTGGCTGCAAATCCCGCGCTCGAAAATTTAATCGCGCAACATATGCATCCCCAATCGATTGTGGAGCAGCAGGCGCCCGTTCCGACCGGGCCGCACAGGCGGGTCGGCGCTCCTCCGACTTTTACTGAAGAGATGGCCATCCCGACCGCCGGCGCACTGATGGAGGTGGGCCACGAGATCGCCGACGCGATTCGATTCGAACAGCAGTGGATGGGCCCTTTCCCATACCACAGCCTGGTCGTGTCCCAAGCGCCAGGTGCGGTGGGACGAGGCTTTCCGGGCCTTGTCTACCTTCCCTCGCTTTCCTTCGTACCCGTCATCGAGCAACAGACTGCGGGGATCACACAGAATTCTCAGGAGTCCTTGAACGCAATTGTGCCGTTTCACGAGGTCGCTCACCAGTGGTGGGGCAATGTAGTCGGCTGGGATAATTATCGGGACCAGTGGCTCACGGAAGGACTTGCGAACTACGTCGCCCTGGTTGGCGCCGATGCGGAAAAACCCAGCTTCCATGTGCTCGCGCAGTGGCTCGATCGATACCGCAAAGTATTGACTTCGCCATCATCCATCGGGAAGGGCAATCATCAGCATTTTCAGGAAGCCGGCCGGAACGACGATACAAAAAGCACGCCGGACGACGCCGGCCCCCTGGTCCATGGATTCCGGCTGAATTCCTCCCGCGATCCAGACGCCTATCAAAAAGTCATCTACGGCAAGGGAACATGGGTTTTTCACATGCTGCGCATGATGCTGCAAGACCCCGGTACAAAGAACCCGGATGAACGGTTCGTCAAGCTTTTGCGCGGACTTCTGGAATCGTACCGCTATCGCGCGCTATCTACGGATGATTTCCAGAAAGCCGTGGAGCGCATCATGACTCCCGCAATGGCAATCGAAGGCGGCCACTCCATGGATTGGTTTTTCGATCAGTACGTTAAGTCCACCGGAGTGCCATCGTATGAGGTGAAATACTCCGTTCGCCCGGTCGCAAAGGGATTTCAGGTACGAGGCAAATTGATCCAGAAAAATGTTCCGGACAGCTTCGTCTTGAGGGTTCCGATCTATCTTCAGGGACAAGGCGCGAAGCCCGTGCTGCTGGGACGCGTCGTTACGTCGGGCGAGGAGACCCCATTTCAATTCATCTCCGTCGCCTCTCCAAAGAAGTTGCTGATCGATCCTCAGATGACGCTGCTGTGCGTGTCATCGGCAGCCTCATCATCAACTTCCGCGGAGTAACTCGAAGCGCCATTCAACTGGTGATCCTGCGGGGCAGTTTAACGGGAGTACTGGCACAGGCGAAGTGGGGATCTGGATTTCATGATTACGAACGCAATATAAGCTGTCCATCGCTTCGGTCTGGGTAAAGAACCCTTATTATTTATTTTCCGAGCAAAGGAAAGGGCGGCCATTTCTGGCCGCCCTTTCATTGAAGAATCCACTCGAGGTCATTCTTGGCTGGTTCAGTCGATACCAACCGCCGCGATTCGCAACCGCTTACAGACCGTTCGGGCTGACTAACGCCCGCCAAATACCGACGGCAGTGGCGGCCGATACGCCAGCGATTACGATCCAAATGAAACCGTTGTGGGCAGTGGCATAGGGTCCCTGCGGCGCAGCAGGATCGGCTGGTGAAGCCTCGGTTTCGACTTCCATCCGATACGAATGGCCGGGCTCAACGGTCCTGACTTCAGCGCCCATGGACACTTCCATCATCCCGCGTGTGCCAGTCAGAACGACTTCACTGGCGTTGATGCGGGTGATTTGGCCAGCGGTCGGGCCCGCGCCAACTGGACGAATAACCGCGCCGTCGGCAAGCACCTGAAACGTTTGGCCTGCCTCGGCGGAAACTACGACGGTCCCTGCCGTCAAATCTGCCGAAAAGCCCTTCGGGAGGGAGTGCACCTGCGCTGTCGTGCCCGGATTCAAAATCATTTGTGGACCGCCCAAACGAACTCGAAGAGTGCTGTTCTCCGTGGTCTGCAGCCGATCACCGTCATAAATGGTTGCGCCATCATAGGCGACATCGAGGCCGGTTTTGGCGCTGCCAGCTTGCAATACAACACCGATCGGCGCGGACGGTGCACTGGCAGGTGACGCCAGAGCAGGCGTCGCAACGAACGCGACGCTGAGGAAAGCTACGATAACTGTTCTATGCGATGAACTCACAAAATCCTCCAAGAGGGCTACACATCAAGAGTAGAAAGGTGGGCCAAACCTGTCAACACTGATTTGCCGAGATGCGCGTAACATGCACTAGTTCGGGGCACCACTGCTTTTGGGACTAAAGTACCGTGTTTTCAGTGTCTAACTGGCTAAACGAACGGTCTCTAATGGGGTATTCCTGCGTCCTGTAAGGAAGCATCTCGCACCGCCTTAAATTCCGATCCCGATCTCCAGGCTGGCATCTGGGTGCCATTCGCGATGCGGTAGCCGACCAGAAAGAAAAGCTGACAATCCTCGACCGCTCCGCTGAGGTCCCAGTCCGGTTGCACCACGTCAGCGGGCTTGTGATACCGTGCAGCGGTAAATATGCGTCGCTGATCGAGGCCCCATCCATCGGGCTTCCCGATAAACTCCAATCCCGCTTCAGGATCGAACGCCGGAACGCCGTTCTTGGCAAATTCGAAGTGATCTGAGCGGTAATAGAGCCCCTTCTCCGGTTCGGGATCGGATTTTACGACGCGCCCCTGCTGTTGCGCGGCAGCATCGACAATATCGTCGAGCGTGGAAGCGCCCCGCCCGATCTGCACGATGTCGCGCGTCCGACCGAGGACGTTCATGCCGTCCATATTGATATCCACCGCAGTGCGGGCAAGCGGGTATAGCGGATGTTCGGCATAAAATTTCGAGCCGAGCAGGCCTTGCTCTTCGGCGGTCACGGAGAGAAATAGAACGCTGCGGCGCGGCGGCTTGGGAAGGGCTTTGTAGGCACGAGCCATCTCCAGCAGCGCGGCCGTTCCCGATGCGTTGTCCACGGCGCCGTGATAAATCCGGTCGCCGTTGACTTCCGGACCAATTCCGAAATGGTCCCAGTGCGCCGTATAGATGACGAAGGAATCCCTTAAGTCTGGATCGCTACCCGTCAATTTCGCGATTACGTTGTGGGAATCGAGAGTCCGAAGCGTATTGTGTATCGTCAGCTTCGCATGGATTCCAAGCGGAATCGGTTTGAAATCGCGTTGGGCAGCTGCGTGAATCAGCTTGTCCAGGTCTTGGCCAGCCGCGTGGAATAGTTCGGTAGCGAAGTCCGAGGTAATCCAGCTTTCCACGGCGAGCCTTCCCATGTTCTTGTCTGGCGCCGCTAAGTCGAATTGTATGCCGCTCCAGCTATTGCGCACGACTTCCCAGGGATACCCCGCGCGGTCGGTTTGATGAATGATGACGCATCCGGCGGCCCCCATCCGAGCGGCCTTTTCAAATTTGTACGTCCAGCGCCCATAGTAAGTCATCGAGTTGCCGCCGAAGACCTTGGGATCGAGCTTTGCGGAATCGGACGGGTCGGGCACCGGCGGGTCATTGATGAGAACGACCAGAACTTTGCCCTTTACATCAACGCCCTTGAAATCGTCCCAATGAAATTCCGGCGCCTGCACTCCGTAGCCTACGAAAATCATGTCCGCGTCAATCGAGGAGGTTTCCGTGACGCGCTTGGACCAGGCAACGAATTCGTCCTGAAACTTCGGTTCTAGGGTGCGCCCGTGGGCGGAAAGCGTCAGCTTCATTTTGTTGTCCGGCGTGATCCCAACCAAGGGCACGCTCTGAAGGTAGGTGCCGTCAGGATTACCCGGCTCAAGGCCTGCTGATCGAAACTGGTCTTCGAGGTAGTTGATGGTGAGTTGCTCGCCATTGGAGCCCGGACCGCGACCCTCGAATTCATCGGATGAAAGCTTTCGGATGTGGGCGAGGATGCGATCGCTGGAAAACGTAGCCAGGGCCGTCTCTGGAGAGATCGATCCGCGCGAACAGCTAGAGACCGCAGCGATAGTAGTACAGGCCAGAACTGACTTCCACACACGCTTCGACTTGAAAAATTTCATGGAAGTGTCCGTGGCGGCGCAATCAGCCGTGGAAGCGGCGACCTTGGACATTATGGCACGCGGATACCGTCCTAATTTAAGTTTGAGTTCGGGTGTCGGCTGGCGAACCCTGGGGGCGCCAATCTCCCGATTGGCGCTTTGTGCTTCTGTACCGCCGCCAATCGGGAGATTGGCGTTCCCAGGATATAGACTCCGAGGTCGCAGCCTCATATTTCTTCGAACGCATTTCTCTAAATCAGGACACTACCCGTACGCGGTGTGAAGTGATAACGCTAGCTGACAATAATAAGGGGCAGATACGGCCGGCGTCACCGAGCGGGAGAATAGCCCGCCGCCTAGAGCCCGACGATGGCGACACGACGCAGTTCACGCTGACCGAGGTGAGTTAGAATACTTTGGGACGTAGCGGCATTGACGCCCACGAGGTTCACTTGATTCATCGGCACATCTTTCACAACAACCGGATAGTCACCGTCGACGCGGCGCGTCTTTCGCCTGGCCAGGCGGGACTCATGAATGGCTGGGGCATCTTCACCACCATGAGGATTTTTCAGGGCGAAGCGTTCGCGTACGAGCGTCACTGGCAGCGGCTGGAAAAAGACGCTGGACGCATTGGTCTGCCTTTCCCGTTCGATCCGGAGAAAGTGCGGCGGGATCTGAGCGAATTGTTGTCCGCCAACCAGGTGATCGAAGGCACGGCCCGGACCTACATGATTCGTAACCAGGTCGGATTCTGGCAGAGCGACGAGCCCCGGCCGGAGGTGGACTTAATCCTGTGCACGGCTGGATTGCCGTCGTATCCGGGTCTCGCGCGGCTGAGCATCGCCGAACACGGACGCCATGCCGCTTCGCCGCTCGCGGGCGTAAAAACCACTTCCTGGCTGAACAATGTGTGGCATCTGGCAGAGGCGCAAAAGGCGGGATGGACGGAAGTCATCCTGCTCAACGAGCGCGGCGAAGTAGCTGAGTGCACATCGGCGAATATTTTTTGCGTGAAGGAAGGAAAAGTTCTCACTCCGCCATTGTCATCGGGATGCCTGGAAGGGGTGACACGTAGCGTGCTGATCGAGATTGCTCCTCGCGCAGGCGTGCAGATCGTCGAGCAATCCATCACACCCGAGGAGGAAGTATTTATCACCTCAACCAACCGCACGTTGCTGGGAGTCAGCGAAATCGCCGGCCACAAATATACCGTCGTGGCGGGTCCTCCGGTGCAAAAACTCGAGCGGGCATTCGACGCCACCGTGCGCGAATACGTCGCGCAGAGAGCCGCCAGCGTTCGCACCTGACCGCAAAAGCGCGAGTAGCCAACTGACGAAACGCAGGAAACTTTTCGGTCCGGACGGGGTTAATACTCCTGGGGATCGGGCGCAAGTATTATGATATGAGCAGGCGGAACGCGCGCCATTGAGATTCGCGCCTGCGTGCGGCCTGTTCGTTGAGCTATGACGCGGTGGACCAAAATAATCGCTCCGGGATTGCTCGCCGCCTTAACGTTGGTGACGCTGGCTCGGGCTGGCCCTCGTCGAAACGCGGAAGAATTGCCCGCGCCAGCATCTCCACCTAGTGGCGGCGACGCAAATAACAGTGGCCGCTCGGACTTCGCCGGTAAGCTGCCCATCCGCGAATTGAACGAACAGGAAGCGATTTTGCATGCTCTCAACCGGCTCGGTTTCGGACCTCGCCCCGGCCAAGTCGAACAAATAGAAAAAACTGGACTCGAAAACTGGATTCAGGCGCAGCTTCACCCGGAAAATATAAACGATCCAGTGGTTAACGCGCGTCTTCTGCAATACCCCGCCGAGGGATTGAGCGCTGCGGCGCTGCTGGATCAGTATCCTCCGCCCGATGCCGGCGCCAAACGGCTCGGCATTGCGCGAATGGAATATGAGAAGCGCCTGCAGGACATGGCGAAGGACCCCGCGACAGCAAATCCCATTCCATTCAAGGATCAAAACGAAATTGTCAACACGCTCTCGGAAGTGAAGATGATCCGCGCGGTCTACAGCGAACGGCAACTTTCCGAACAACTTGACGATTTCTGGTTCAATCACTTCAATGTTTTCGTTTATAAGGATCTCGATCGCTGGTACTTGATTCCCTACGAACGCGACGCGATTCGCCCGCGCGTGCTCGGGAAATTCCGCGACCTGCTGGAAGCCACGGCGAAAAGCCCCGCGATGCTGTTTTATCTGGACAATGCGTCCAGCGCCGACCCGCACGCCTTTGACCGCTTGAAACAACACCCCGTGCACCCGCGACCCGGCCAAAAACTTCCTCCCATCGGCGGCAAGCGCGGCTTGAACGAAAATTACGGCCGCGAGCTGATGGAACTGCACACGCTCGGCGTTGACGGCGGCTACACGCAGCAGGACGTGATCGAAGTCGCGCGTGCTTTCACAGGGTGGACCATCGAAAATCAACGCGATAATCCCGCGTTTTATTTCGACGAGCGCCTTCACGATCCCGACCCGAAGCGCGTGCTCGGCAAGAAAATAAAGGGCGGCGGAATCAAGGATGCCGAGCAGGTGCTCGACCTGCTGGTGAAGGACAAGCACACGGCGCACCACGTTTCACTGCAATTGGCGCAGCATTTCGTGTCGGACGATCCCCCCGCGGCGCTCGTCGCGCGGATGGAAAAAACGTTTGAAAAATCCAAGGGCGATATCCGCGCGGTCATGGCCACGATGATATATTCGCCGGAGTTCTGGTCGCGCGCGGCGTTTCGAGCGAAAGTGAAGACACCGTTTGAACTTGTGGCCTCAGCGACGCGCGCGCTGGGAGCGGACATGGATCAGCCGCGCGCCATGGTGCAGTGGGTCAATCGAATCGGCGAACCGCTCTACCAATGCCTGACTCCGAATGGCTATTCGGATAAAGGCGCGTCATGGGTTAGCACCGCGGCCCTGCTTAACCGCATGAACTTCGCGGTGGACCTGACGGGCAACAAGATTCGAGGAGCGCAGGTGGACCTGAATTCCCTTGTCGGAGCGGACGTTGCTGCAAGCCCGCAACTTGCGATGGATCGCGTCGAATCCGTATTCCTCGCAGGTCAAGTCTCGGATGCAACACACGCAACGCTCGACAAAGAAACAGCGGACCCACAGATGCTCGGCTCGAAACTCAACGATCCCGTGAAGCAAGTCAATGTCGGGCTCATCACCGGGCTTGTGCTCGGCTCGCCGGAATTTCAAAAGCGATAACGTGGCGAGGCTGTTTAGAGTTCCGATACCCGGTAGCGTCGCCGTCTCGCCGGCGGGTTTTGCGCCCGACGAAGGCAACACCCGCGGGCGTGACGCCGGTGCTACCGGAACCGGCCCCAACCTCAATCTCCAGGAAAAATGACACACCGACAAACTGAGCTATTTTTTGCAAACCGCAAAGCCTGTGCTACTCTCGCGTTCCCGTAAGTGTTGTCTCATTTATTGTTTTCAGAAAAGCATGCACTAGCCGCAGGTAGAACTGCGAGAAAGAGATAAGCAAACATGGCCGCTCAAAAACCACAAAACTTTGAAAATCATGCGCGAGCTGTTCCCTTATTCGGCATCGGGCTGCTGGTGCTGCTCGTAAACCTGGTCGGAAGGCTTTATGACCTTCGCCACGGCATTTCGTTTGGATCGGTGATGGATGTGCTGGTGGGTGCGCTATTGATCGCGCTCTTCGGTTTTGTAAGACGTTCCGCGGTGACCGTTCAGGACCGGCTCATACGTCTCGAAATGCGCCTGCGTCTGGCGGGTTTGCTGCCTTCCGAGCTGCAGCCACGCATCCCGGAATTTACGCTGGACCAATTGATCTCTCTGCGTTTTGCGAGCGACGCGGAATTACCCGCCCTGGCACGAAAAGTCCTCGACGAGAAGCTGGTCGATCGTAAAGCGATCAAGCGATTGATCAAGGATTGGCAGGCCGATTATCTGCGAGCATAGCCCCGGAAACGGCCACTTCCGAATGCCACGGGAGTTGAAGAGTCTGTGTTGGAGCTGGACAATTAGAATCTCAGCGGCTAAAGCCGGATTAATTTTGCAGATCTTCTGTCGTGGCTAAAGCCACGACCCACAAAGATACCCAAGTTCTCGCACAGGCTCTAAAGCCCACGCCACTCTCTCGCGGCGCTACCGTACCTGGGTATTTTGCGTGAAGCACCAATGCACGAAGTCCTTTCCGTAGCGGGACTTCACCGAAGCGGGAATGTCGGATTCCTCGACCTTTTGGAATTCAAAATTAATTTCGCCGCTGGATTGTACGATTCCGACCAGCGAACCGTACGTGTTGAATAAAGATCCGCGCGCGTCGGCGGAATTGGGCGGCGGCGCATAGAGTTGGGCGCCTGCGGTTCCCACAATCCAGCCCGGCAGCGCGCCGCCGTTTTTGCTCCAGTAGTCCGTGTTAAAAATTCCGTCCATGTAGTAATGCGAATGGCTGGCGAGGACGTACACACGTTTGTTCCGGCCGTTTTGTGCGCGAAGCAGGTCGCCGTACACTCGCCTGCTGCTGGCCGTGCCTGCCGGAGATTCGTCCATGCTGTGGCCCTTCGAGATGCTCTCCGAAAGCGCCTTGTGCATTCCCACGACGATTGTTTTTACCTCTGGATTCGCCTCGTCCTTTTCCAGGACTTGCTCGAACCAGGCGATTTGGGCAGCGTCGAATTGTTCAGCGGTGGCGCTATCGAGATTGTAGAAGGCGACGCCGCGATCGATCCAACGATAGTAGGTTTTTAGGACGTGGTCGTCCGGAAAATCCTTCAGGCGCTGGCCGCGTAGAACCGGTGAATCGAGCCAGTCCGCGAATTGCAGAAGAAAGCTCTCGCGCGTCTTGGCAGGCGGCATGATTTCATGATTCCCGATGCCCAAAAAAACCGGGATGGTACCGAATGGCGCGACTTGACTGTCGATAAAGTCCTGCCAAGCAATGGCGAGATATTCGTCGGTTGTGAGAGGCTTTGCGAGATGCTCGGGCTGGTGGAGGATATCCTCATCGATATTGAAATCTGCCCTCAAATCTCCTAGATGCCAGTAAAAAGCAGCCTGATTCTTTCTCGCCGTCTCGGCGATTGCCGGCATCACCACGTCGCCGCAATTGCGCGAATCGCCGGAGACAACGAAGCGCCAGGCGCCATTATTCTCCTGTTGCGCGGTCGTTTGCGGCGGCGCCAACAGCGATAACGACGCGAGCGCAAGTGCGACGATGACTTTCCGAATCATGGTTTCTTCCACATCGTTAATATGCTCCATTGAATGCTACCAGAACGATTTCGTCAGGCACAGCAGCAGAACGAAATTACATTTCACGCGAGCGGCCTTCGGTAGCGCCGGCTTCGAGCCGGCGGATTTTCGCGTGTCGGCGGACTAAACCCGCTTCGTCGAAACGTGGCGGCTGTGGCGATTCAAGCTAATCCTCATCTGATGACTCGATATCGGATTCAGTATTAGCATCCGCCTATTTCCGGATGCGATAGACGTCCAGCGGACCGTACGAATAGACCCGATCTCCAATCCCCGACAACGCCGCGGAAAATCTTGAAACATCGTAGGCCCATACGTAGTCGTAATCGCTCCGCACCTGCTTCCAGTCGGGAGCCTCGTCGTAACAGTTGTCCCAGAATCCGTCGGGCGTGTACGAATCGTGGATGACACGCATCGGCGTTTGGCCTGGCGTATCCATCAAGTACGGAGAAAACCAACCCCGGCGTATGACTCCGTAGGCCCAGAAGTGAGTGAAAGGCCGCTCGATCGGGTCTTGATCGCCTTCCACGATGGGCAGCACGAGAGCGTCACGCGGAATCGCGTCGAACGAGCGCGCGAGGCCCGCCAGACCTGGCTGCACTTCGGCAAAGTGCTGCGTCACGCTCATCGTCCTCGCGGTGAAAAGTAGGAGTGGGATCGCCGCCAGCCATTTTGCGCGTGGCCCCACGCGCGCCGTTGCTAGGATCGCGATAAATAAAAAAGGCAGGACGCGAATATCGAGGTCCGAGCCTTCTCCCCACATCCACGGAATCGCCCAAAACAGCGCGAAGAGAAACACAGCAACGGCGCCCCACACGGGATTCCAACGGAACTTCGGATTACGCCACCACGCCGCGAAGAACCAAATCGCCAGCGCGGCGAGCGAAATCCAATCCAGCGCGGGCCAATATCCGTGCAGAATCATGCCGAGCGAATCGAGCTTTTCGTCCAATCCGTGGAAGATAATTTTGTTCGCGGTGAAGCCCACACGGGAGGAATGCAGATAAAACGCTAAACCAGGCAGCGCCAGACCGCCGCTCCAAATCCAGTCGCGAACCGGCCGGCGCGAAAGCACGAGATATGCGGCTGCGATCAATCCCGAGATACCGAATCCCAGCAAGTGCGCGAAATACAGCGCCGTAAAAGCGCCGAGTCCGGCAATCCATCGTGCGGCGCTCGGTTTCGCGAGCCAGCGAAGCCAAAGCCCCAGCGCCAGGAGTCCAACAGCGATGCTCAAGTCAAAATTCAGAAATCCCTGAAGAAAAAAGACGTTGCAAGCAAGCAGCAGGGACCACAAGCACGTCGCTTCATCGCCCGGATTCACTTGAGAAAGAAAAAACCAAGCTGCGGCAGGAAGCGCGAGGACGCACAGGCTGAGAAAAATGCGGCCCGCGGTCTCGATGGGAAACATGCGGCCAAGAACGGCGAGCGAAGCATCCATCCCAAGGTAAGGAAACGCACCCCAGTCCGCGCGATAGAATTGGCCGAAATGAAATGCCGGATCGTTCAAATGCGCGAGAATAAACGCCCGCGCCAGATGGTTTGGATAATCGAGCAACGGCGGAAACGCCACGCTCCAGATGGGCGCGACGAGCATGATCGCCAGTACCAATGCCCCTGGCGACATCGCCGAGGGCTAAAGCCCCTTTGTTTTCAGCGTATTTTGTCAGGGTTGAAGCCCTGACCCACAACCCGGTATCGCAGCTTATTTCCGAGACAGCACACTAGCGGCCGACCAAGAACAGCGGGATGAGACCGAGGGCGGTGAGCCCGAGCATCAGAACCAGGCTCTGTCTGCCAGTTTTGCGATCGGCAAAAGCAAGAGCGATAAACGCCTTCGCAAAATTGTTGCTGGCCGCCGCGAGGACGACCCCTGTCACCGCTAGCCCCATCGCGGTTATCGTTCCGGCAGTTTGCGTCAGCCCCATGATGAACGGATCTACAGGCGCAAGACCGGAAATCACGGCCATGCCGTAGATGCCGTCTTTTCCCAAATGAATCAGCGCGAAATTGGTTGCCACCAGCACGACGACGAACACAAGCCCTAGCAAGAATGCCGAACCTAAATCCAGCGGATTTTTTGTCAAATACGCAGGCGTCATTTCCGCTTCGGGCACATCGGATAAGCTGGACCATGCCCAGCCGCCCGCGAGGCCAATAACTCCTAGAATGAGAAACGGGATGGCCAGGCGGCGCATGAGGTCAACATTAAAAATACCGATCAGGGCAAGAAAACGGAAGTACATGACGCCGGACGCAATCAGGATGCCTCCCGCATACGTGTGAGAAGCGCCTGCCGTCTTGGCCTGTTTTGCCATGACAAGAGTCGTGAAGGTCGATGAGTACAGCCCTCCCAGCAAGGCCGCCAGCCTCACGCCGCCCTTTCCCTGTGACACTTTCTCGAGTACGTAGCTGCCGTAGGACACTCCGCTGATGGCTACGACGATCAGCCAAGACTTGAACGGATTCACCCCGAACGGGCCAAAATCCTTATTCGGCACGACGGGCAGGATGACGAAGGTCAACAGCAGAAACTTCGTGAACGTCAGAATTTCGACGGCTGGTATTTTTATCGTCAGGTTCTCGAGAAATTCCTTCAACTCGAGCAGCAGCATTGCGATAACGGCAATCGTAGTGGCGATCCAGAATTGCTCCCGCGAGACCAGCGCACCAATGACGTAGGTGATCAATCCCGAAACTTCGGTCGTCACTCCGGCCTCGTTGTACGTTTCCAATTTGTGCCGGTATGAAAGCCACAGGAACGCACCGATGACGCCAAAGCCAAACGTCAGCGGAAGCAATTGTGTTCCGGACAGCAGCGCCATCGCATAACCTGTCAGGCCGATCAGCGGAAACGTGCGAACCCCGCCGAAGCTGTACCGCTGGCCCCCGGCGCGGCGCTCTTCCCGCTCCAGGCCAATCAGGAAGCATAAGAAGAGTGTCAGGAGAATCTTGAGGCCTTCCAGAGGTAGCAGTTGCAGAAGTTTATCGGCCACGAGTTCTTTCTCGGCGGCTGGGAACAAGTAGAACAGAGTTCAGGCTGCTTGGTTTTTTGCGCGATTAACGAAAATCAAAACCAAACAGGCTGAAGCCTGTTCTACTTAACCCCAGATGCATCCGCCAGCGGCAGCCACACTTGAAAGCGCGTATCGCCGGGCTTTGAATCTACTTGAATCGTGCCCTTGTGTTTTTTCACGATACGCTGCACGGTGTCAAGTCCCAGGCCCGTTCCTTCTCCGACTCCCTTGGTCGTGAAGAACGGCTCGAAGATGTGCGGCTGCACCTCGGGTTTAATTCCCGGACCGTTATCGCCAATCTCGACCACGACGCAACCGTCGTCCCGGTACGTCCGAACGCGCAGTTCTCCCTTGCCGCCCATCGCGTCAATCGCGTTGTCGATCAGATTGGTCCACACCTGGTTGAGTTCGCTGCCGAACGAATTCACCAGGAATGGCAGCGGCTCGTAAGTTCGCTGCACGGTGACGCCGCGCTTGAGTTTGTGATTCAGGATCGTGAGTGTGTTTTCCAGGCTCTTCACGATGTCCACGTTTTGGACCGGAGACTGGTCCATGTAGGTATATTCCTTGATCGCGCAAACCAAATCGGAAATTCGCGACGTGCTGCTTTCGATTTCCTTCAGCAGATTCGCCACCTCCACCGAAGCCGCGATGCGCAGCAGCGCAGCGCGCGCCGTTCCCACGTCGAGAATGGCAAACAACGATTCCAGAGCTGCCGGCTTGACGTTTTTGCGCGCAAGATCGGCGGCCAATTGCCATAAATCATCCAGACCGTGCGAGCGCAGCAACGAATCCAGTTCGTCTTCGAGGCTACTGATGGTGAGTGGATCGGCGGGCGGCTCATCGTGCTGCATGATCGACGCTTCGAGTTTCTCGATCTCCGCTTTCTGTGCGGCGGTAAGATCGCGACGGCCCAGGTCATGACTCGCATTCCGTATTCGTATCAGAACGCTGCGCAGTTGGCTGGCGCCGCGCTTGGCGGCGGATGCGGGATTATTCAGTTCGTGCGCGAGACCCGCCGAGAGTTTGCCCAGCGCGGCCAAGCGGTCTCGTTGTTGTTCTCGCCGGGTGAATTCACGGATTCTGTCCGACATGATGCCAACAAGCCGGGTCGCAAGTTCCGGCATTTTCTGCACAAGGTCCTGGAACTTCGAAGCGGGAAATCGCAGAATACGGCTGTCAATTACCGCGCGCGCGCCGACCGACACCTGCTGCATCCTGGAAAACGGCAGCCTCCCAGTCACCTGCCCTGCGGTAATGTCAAAGTTTACCGTCTCCCCGCCGAGTTCGCCTCTGGCATGAAGCTGTCCGTCCAGGAGCACATACATGGCATCGGCCGGATCGCCCTGGTTGAACGAGGTCTCACCCGCCTTCAGATGCACCTCTTCCGACTGGCTTAAGAACCACTCAATCTGGTCATCGGGCAGGCCGGCAAATGCCGGGACCCGGAGCAAATCCGATTTTTCCACCATTTGAATTAAACCTTGCTCAAGTATTGATGAATGAATTGCACCGCGACCGAACCTTCCCCGACGCTGGACGCCACGCGTTTCACTGAACCGTGGCGCACATCGCCCACTGCGAAAATGCCGGGTATGTTGGTCTCAAGCAGGAAGGGATCCCTCTCAAGTGTCCACCCTTTTGGACGCTGGCCATCGCGGATCAGGTCGGGGCCGGTTAACAAAAAGCCGCGTTCATCGCGCTCGACTAAATCCGCGAGCCAGTCCGTCCTCGGAAGGGCTCCGATGAAAATGAACATAGCGCTTGCCGGCACGCGCTCGAGCTGATTTGTATCCGAGCATAGGACCGTAATTTCTTCCAGATGTGTTTCGCCATGTGCTTCGGTGACGCTGGCGTGCGCCCACACTTGAATGTTGGGAGTTACCTTGATCTGGTCGATCAAGTATTGCGACATTGTGCTGGAAAGCGAGCTTCCACGGACAAGAATGACCACGCGCTCAGCGTACTTGGCGAAGTTCATCGCCGCCTGGCCCGCCGAATTCGCGCCGCCGACCACATAAACAATTTCGCCCGTGCAGGACATCGCTTCCGTCGAGCCGCCGCCGTAATACACGCCCGCGCCTTGCAACCGGTCGATCCCGGGAGCTTCCAGACGCCGCCATTGCACGCCCGTGGCGATCATCAACGCGTGACACGAAATTTCGCCGCCGTCCGCCAGCTTGATAATTCGGTACGATCCCTCGGTTCGCGCGCTGACCGCTTCTTGCGGCGACAAAATTTCCACTCCAAATCGCCTGGCCTGGACGACGGCCCGGCGAGCAAGATCGTTCCCACTGAGGCCCGAAGGAAATCCAAGATAATTCTCGATGCGAGAACTCATGCCTGCCTGCCCGCCCGGCGCCTCGCGCTCGATGATCACAGTGTGCAAGCCCTCCGACGCTCCATACACAGCGGCAGCAAGACCGGCCGGACCGCCACCAACAATGGCCAGGTCGTAGAAACTCGTTTGTGCATGGGTCTTCAAGCCAACCCGTTGGGCCACGTCGGCAGGAACGCTTTCCAGGAGTTTCGTGCCGTCCGGAAAAAGCACGACCGGAAGGCTGGCCGCATCGGGTCCCAGCGCGTCGAGGAGTTGCTTGGTCTCTGGGTCGCTCACTGAAAGCTCGACGTCGATCCACTGATAGGGAACGTGATTGCGCGCGAGAAAATCGCGCAGTTCATACGACTTGGGTGACCAGCGCGTGCCGAGCACTCGAATCCCCTGAAATGCTGGGTGATAGGACGCCTGCCAGTCGCCGAGCAAATCGTCCAATTGAGGATAAAGATGCTCGGTGGGCGGGTCCCATGGCTTCATGAAAAAATAATTGATGTTTACCTCATTGATGGCACTGATCGCGGCGTTGGTATCCGCGTAGGCCGTGAGCAGAGCGCGTTTGGCGTCGGGATAGATCCTCATGGCCTCTTGCAGGAATCCAACGCCGTCCATGTGGGGCATGCGCTGATCCACCAGAAGCAGGGCCACGCTGTCATTGCGGATCTTTAATTGTTTCAGCAGGTCCAGCGCCCCCTCAGGCGAATCGCTGCTCATGACCCGGTATTCGGCTCCGTACTGCGTGCGCAAATCGCGCTCGATGGCCCGCAAGACATCCGAGTCATCGTCCACGCTTAACAAGATCGGTTTCGCCATGATCGGTTCCGGCTTCGTGAAAAGTTGGTTTCAGACTCATCCGACGCCTGAATAGCTTGATTGGATGCAGACACTTGCCATCGGTCGCAATATATTAGACTACTCAAATCGAATCCGCGACGCCATCCATGCACCTGCGGGCATGGCAGGCCGTTCTCATAGAGCCTTTACCCGATAGGGCTCAACCGCTCGCGCGAACTCGTGACCATGCGGCTGAACTCCTTGCTGGGAAGCCCGATTGAAAAAAAACTGCCCGATCCGTTCCGAAAAGCATGGGACAGATCGGCCGCCACGAAATCTTTCTCTAGCGACACCGATTGCCTTTGTGGAGGCCGCCCGTTTTCTGGGCGAGCATTTGTTTTCCCTGGCCAAAACCAAATTGACCCGCTGTGGAAAATTCCGTCAAATTGTGACGCAGGTCACTTCTAATTGTAATCTGGTTATGTTATCCAGATTCGTTCGGTCAACGGCGAAGTCACACAGTAACATTCGCAGCCGGACCAGCGTCCGTGTCTGACGCCGAAGAGTGAAGTCAAAGGAGATCGAAATGACGGAAAAATCAGCAGCTGCGGTTCAACCAGCTCCATCCCGGCCACCTGTAAAAGCAGTTAGTTCAGAGAGCATTTCCGAGCGTATCGAGCGCCTGTATGAGGCGATTTCACGCCGCGCATACGAACTGTTCGAGCGCGACGGCCGTGTCCACGGGAATGATGTAAGGCATTGGACCGAGGCGGAAAGAGAATTCTTGCAACCGCTGGCGGTGAAAATCGAACAAACCGAGGGAGAAATTGTACTGCATGCTGAAGTTCCCGGCTTCGCCTCCAGCGATCTCGAAGTGAGCGTTGAACCCCGCCGCGTGACCATTAGCGGCAAACATGAATCCAGGAATGAATCCAAGGATGGCGAGGCTGAATACGTCGAGCAGCGTTCCGATGAAATTTTCCGCAGCCTCGAACTGCCTTCGGAAGTGAATGCAATCAAGGTTACCGCGACTCTCAAGGACGGCGTCCTCAAGATTGTGCTCCCGAAAGTTGAGTCTACGAATCCCGCCGGTTCAGAGTCACTGCCGGCATGAAACGCGTTGTTTGTAGTTAGTCGAACAGGCCGTTCAGCCGGCGCAAACGCGGTTGATCGGCCTGCCAGCGAGTTCCTCGTTCATGCCCGGTGAAAAATGAATCATTCCAGGGATCCCCGCCAAAAAGAAATTTCTGGTTTCGCTCGGAGCGCGGCTTCAAGGGATTTTTCCGAAGGCGGTTACGCGAGAGTGGAACTTCCCATGAGGTATTTGTCGACCGAGATCGCAGCTTTGCGGCCTTCCGAAATTGCCCACACGACCAGCGATTGCCCGCGGCGCATATCGCCCGCCGCAAAAACGCCAGGAACCGAGCTCATATAGTCCGTGCCTGTAGCGATATTGCCGCGGGCGTCGACATTCACGCCCAACTGTTCGATCATGCCCTGTCTCACCGGTCCGGTGAAGCCCAGAGCCAGCAGAACCAGGTCAACCTCCATTACAAGTTCCGTGCCCGGCATGGGCTCGAATTTGGGCGGCGGACCCACGCGAACAGCGTGGAGCTGCTTCACGTTTCCGCGTTCATCGCCCGCGAACTTCGCTGTATTGAGAGCCCAATCGCGTTTTCCGCCCTCTTCATGCGCGCTCTCGGTGCGAAGCTGCAACGGCCACAGCGGCCAGGGCGTGCTGGAATGGCGCTGAGCCGGCGGCATCGGCATGATTTCAAATTGATGAACGGACTTCGCCTGTTGCCTATGCGAAGTGCCCAGGCAGTCAGCGCCGGTATCGCCGCCGCCGATAATCACCACGCGCTTGCCGGTGGCGAGAATCTGCTCCCGAACTTCATCTCCGGCCACCACTTTGTTCTGTTGCGGCAGGAACTGCATGGCGAAGTAAATGCCCTTGAGCTCGCGCCCTGGTACTTTGAGGTCGCGCGGATTTTCCGCACCGCCGCTCAACAGCACAGCGTCAAACTCCTTGCGCAGGTCCTGCGCCGGAATGTTTCCGCCGACGTGAGCGCCCGTCTGAAATTCAACTCCCTCAGCCATCATTTGGTCGAGACGCCGGTCGACAACCTGCTTTTCCAGCTTGAAATCCGGTATGCCGTAGCGCAATAAGCCGCCGATACGGTCCGCTTTCTCGAACACGGTAACGAAATGTCCAGCGCGATTCAGTTGCTGCGCGGCAGCCAGGCCCGCCGGCCCTGAGCCCACCACGGCAACTCGCTTGCCTGTTCTGACGTCCGGAGGCTCGGGCTGAATCCAGCCTTCCTCCCAGGCGCGGTCGACAATCGTCTTTTCGATCAACTTAATCGTTACCGGCGGCTCGTTGATTCCGAGCACGCATGCGGCTTCGCAAGGCGCCGGACAGATTCGTCCGGTAAACTCGGGAAAATTATTCGTGGAATGAAGAACGCGGATTGCGTCTTTCCAATGGTCGCGATAGACCATGTCATTCCAATCCGGAATGATATTGGTTACCGGGCAACCGGTGTGGCAGAACGGAATGCCGCAATCCATGCAGCGCGCCGCCTGCACGCGCACTTTCTCCTCGGGAAATGGCTGGTAAACTTCAAAATAATCGTGGACGCGCTCCGCGATGGGACGTCGGGCGGGCATTTCTCGCGTGTATTCCTTGAACCCGGTGACCTTACCCACGAATCACCTGCCCCTGTGCATGTGCTTTTTCAGCCTGAGCGGCCAGCACGCCCGCAGGGACTCGTGGAATACCCAGGACGCGCTTGTACTCATGTGGGAAGACCTTAATAAATTTGGGCAGCGTCGCATCCCAATGTTTCAGAATCCATTTCGCTTGCGGGCTGCCGGTCAATTCGGCATGACGCGCGATCAGCTTGTGCAAGATTTCAATATCCTTCGCATCGGCCAAAGGTTCCAGGTCCACGTCGGTGCGGTTGCAGCTCTCCGATATGAATTCTCCCGATTGATCCAAAACGTAGGCGATGCCACCGGTCATTCCGGCGGCAAAGTTCCGACCGGCTCTTCCCAGCACAACAACCAGTCCTCGCGTCATGTATTCGCAGCCGTGGTCGCCTACGCCTTCTACCACAGCCGTGGCGCCGGAATTGCGTACCGCGAAGCGTTCTCCCGCCATGCCGTTGAGGAAAACTTCTCCGCTGGTCGCTCCGTAGAGGCAGACATTGCCAACGAGAATATTTTCTTCGGGTACATACTTAGAATTGCGAGGGGGATAGATAATCAAACGGCCGCCCGAAAGGCCCTTTCCAACATAGTCGTTGGCTTCGCCTTCCAGCGTCAGCGTGACGCCCGGTGCCAGGAACGCGCCGAAGCTTTGTCCGGCGCAGCCGTGAAATTGAATGCGGATGGTGTCGTCAGGCAACCCGTCTGAACCGCGGTGCTTGGCGATCCTACCGCTTAGCATGGCACCCACAGTGCGGTGCACGTTTCGAATGGGCAAATTCAGGGACAGCGGCGTGAGATTTTCAATCGCGTCGCTGGCCTGTTCAATCAGCTTGCCGTCAAGAGCGTCATAAAGCCCGTGGTCCTGCTCCTGGGTGCAGCGGCGCCCCACATGGCTAGGCATCGGAGGATTGTAGAGGACGGAGGAAAGATCGATTCCTTTCGCCTTCCAGTGGTCTACGTCTTTTCGCTGAACCAGGCAATCCACGCGGCCAACCATGTCGTCAACTGTTCGGAAGCCCAATTCCGCCATGATTCTGCGGAGGTCTTCAGCAACGTAGAACAGGAAATTGATCACATGCTCGGGCTGCCCGGCAAACTTCTTGCGAAGTTCCGGGTCCTGCGTCGCCACGCCCACCGGGCAGGTATTCAGATGGCATTTCCGCATCATGATGCAGCCCATGGCGATGAGTGGAGTGGTGGCAAAGCCAAATTCTTCGGCGCCCAGCAGCGCACCAATCGCAACGTCGCGTCCGGTCTGCAGCTTTCCATCCACTTGCAATCGCACGCGGCTGCGCAAATCGTTCATCACGAGAACTTGCTGCGTCTCTGCCAGCCCAAGCTCCCAGGGAATTCCGGCGTGCCGGATGGAGCTGACCGGCGAAGCACCTGTGCCGCCGTCATAACCACTGATGAGGATGACGTCAGCGTGAGCCTTCGCGACGCCGGCCGCCACCGTGCCGACTCCCACTTCGGCGACCAGTTTCACGGAGATCCGCGCTTGCGGATTGACGTTCTTCAGGTCGAAAATAAGCTGCGCCAGGTCCTCAATCGAGTAAATATCATGATGCGGCGGCGGAGAAATCAATCCCACGCCTTGGATGGAATGGCGCACGCGAGCGATGACTTCATCGACTTTGTGGCCGGGCAACTGGCCGCCTTCACCGGGCTTTGCGCCCTGCGAGATTTTGATCTGCAAGTCGTCCGCATTGATCAGGTAATTCGTCGTCACGCCGAAGCGGGCGGAGGCCACCTGCTTGATCGCACTGCGGCGCAGGTCGCCATTCGCGTCGGGACGGAACCGCGCTTCATCTTCGCCGCCTTCGCCGGTATTCGATTTCCCGCCAATACGGTTCATCGCAATGGCCAGGGTCTCGTGCGCTTCCTTGCTGATCGAGCCAAACGACATCGCTCCAGTCGCAAATCGCTTCACGATCTCGGAGGCTGGTTCGACCTCCTCGAGAGGAACTGCCGGGCCGGCGGGCTTGAACTCAAACATTCCGCGGAGCATTTGCAGATCGTGGTTCTGCTTGTTCACGATCTCGGCAAATTCCTGGAATGTCTCGAATTTCGATTCACGCACCGCGTGTTGCAGCTTGCTGATCGTCGTCGGGTTCAGCAGATGCTTCTCACCGCGAACACGGAACTGGTACTCGCCTCCGACGCGAAGTTCGGTGTCGGATTCGTGCGGGGGCTGCATCGCGAATTCGTGCTTCATCATGGCTTCGCGAGCGAGCACGTCGATGCCAATTCCTTCGATGCGCGACGATGTGCCGGTAAAATATTTCTCGACCAGCGATTGGTTCAGGCCGACCGTCTCAAAGATTTGCGCGCCCTGATAGCTCTGCAGCGTGGAGATTCCCATTTTCGAGAACGTCTTCAGAAGCCCCTTGTCGATGGACTTCATGTAGCTCTTGAAAACTTTCTCCCAGGTGTACTCCGGTGGAAAGACGCCGGCACGGTGCCGGTCCTCAAGCGTTTCGAGCGCGAGGTACGGATTGACCGCGCTCGCGCCGTAAC
>JBEKCU010000146.1:0-10977 GCA_050014735.1 Candidatus Acidiferrales bacterium
ACCTCGCCGCCGCAAGTGTTAGGTCCGCGGCGTTGGAAGAGGGTACGGTCGCCGAGTTTGGGGGCCGCTCGGTCTTTGCGAAGACCGATTCGAGTTTAGTGAGTCCTTCCTTCACTTGCTGCGCCGTCAGTATAAACGGTGGCAGCAAGCGCAGGATGTGGTCGTGCGTGCAGTTGATAAGCAAGCCTTGCTTCAGCGCTTCGGCAACATACGGAGCGCCTTCGACGTCCAGATCCACGCCGATCATCAGCCCCTCGCCGCGAACTTCGCGGATAAAATCGAATTTCTTGGCAAGGTTTTTCAGACCCGCGCGCAATTCCGCGCCGCGCGTGCGGACATTGGCGAGCAGCTTTTTACGCTCGACCGCTTCCAGAAACGTCAAAGCAGTCGCGCACGTCAGCGGCCCTCCGCCAAACGTTGAGCCATGCAATCCGGGTGAAAACGCCGAGGCAACTTCCTCTACCGCCATGAAGGCTCCCAGCGGCAACCCGCCAGCCAAGGGCTTTGCCACAACGACGATATCCGGCAGGCCGGTCAGTCCCTGGTATGCAAACTCGCGTCCCGTCCGGCCCAGGCCGCATTGAATTTCATCGGCGATCAGCACGGCACCATATTGGGTTGCCAGTTCGCGAGAACGCTTCCAAAATGCATCGCTGACGGGATAAATCCCGCCCTCGCCTTGAAGAGGTTCGATGACGATGGCGCACACTTCGTCGGTGAACTTAGTGTCCAGGTCCGCGATATCGTTCACGCGCACGAAATCGACTCCTGGGACCAGCGGCTCGAATGGCTCGCGATATTTCAGCGTGTGCGTAATCGACAGCGCGCCAAACGTGCGTCCGTGAAACGAATTTTCAAGCGCCAGGAAACGCGTCTTGCGTGCGCCGCCAGGCTTTTTCTTCGCAGCGATTCGCGCGAGTTTCAGCGCGCCCTCGACAGCCTCGGAGCCGCTATTGGTGAAAAATACGCGGTCCATGTCCGACCACTTCGCCAACTTCGCAGCCAGCGGTCCTTGAAACGGATTGTGAAATAAATTGGAAATGTGCACCGCGCGGCCTGCTTCGCGCCGAATCGTTTTCACCAGGTCCGGATAGGAGTATCCGAGCGCATTGACGGCAATGCCGCCCAGAAAATCGAGATACTTCTTGCCGTTTTGATCGAACACGTAGCAGCCGCGGCCATGCGTGAAAATCATGTCGGATCGCTTGTAGGTGTTCATCAGGTGCCGCGAGGCATCCCGCAGAACAGACTTCGACGCTGAACCGGAGGAAGAAACTTGCTTCGTCGGTTTCGCCGTTTTCGATTTCGCCGCGCCATGTTTCACCTGGCAACTCCGTGAGCGGTTACAGGGAACTCCGACGTGACACGCGTTCCAGGAAACCTCGCGCCGTTTGCCGCCGCAAGCAGTCCCTTGGGTACCGAGCCACCCACGATCCGAACCTCGGCAACACCCGCCGATAGAGCGCGCTTGCACGCTTCGAGCTTCAGAATCATTCCGCCGGATACCTTATTTGTGCGGATGAGATCCTCGGCATCGCCGGTGGAAACGACCTTCAGAACTTTCGAGCCATCCAGGACGCCGGCCACATCGGTCAGATAAATCAGCCGGTCGGCATGAATGTATTCGGCGCACGCGGCCGCCATGTGATCCGCATTTATGTTGTAGAGTTCGCCGTCCGGGCCCAGGCCCATGCATGACGCCACGGGTACGACGCCCGCTTTCCAGAACGACTCCAGAAATTCCAGATTCACGCCGGTCAAATAGCCGACAAAACCCAAGCCGCCGATCACTTCGTCGTGCATCATCGGCTCGGCCAGAAAGCAGCTGGAGTCGGAAGCGCAAAGTCCAACCGACGGCTGTCCCGCGGTGGAAATCGCTCCGGCAAGCCGCTTGTTCAGCAAGCCGCCCAACACCATGATGGCAACGTCGCGCGTATCGCGATCGGTCACGCGCAGTCCATTAATGAAATGACTTTCAATTCCCATCTTCTTGAGCGTGGCGGTGAAGATTTTCCCGCCGCCATGCACTACCAGGATTTCATGTCCCTGGTGAGCAAGCTGAGCCACCTGCCGCGCCAGCGTTTCCATCGCCGCCGCGTCATCTAATAATTGTCCCGCAACTTTAACGACCATTCTCATCTGAGTCCCGTGGCCTCCTCGATGCCCAGCATCGCGTTCATATTCTGTACAGCCTGGCCCGCGGCGCCCTTGCCAAGATTGTCAAGACAACTCACAACCGCGAGGCGCCGCCCTGCGGGATCGAGCGCAAACCCGATATCGCAAAAATTCGTATTCACCACGTGCTGCAACTCCGGCAGCTTTTCGGCTTGCCAGATCCTCACCATAGGCCGCCCTGCATAGAACGAGCGGTAGAGCGATTCCACTTCCGCTGCGGTATGCGGCTCGTCGAACCATACGTAAAGTGTGGACAGTATGCCGCGCGAAACCGGCAGCAGGTGCGTCGTAAAAACGATATCGTCGCCGTCGATCCCGGTATGATCGGTCACTTCGGGCGTGTGCCGGTGCGTGAATAATCCATACGCGCGAAAATTTTCGTCTACTTCCACAAACTGGAGTTCTCGCTTCGGTTCCTTGCCCGCTCCCGACGCCCCGGACTTGCAGTCGCACACGATGCCGCGCTCCCGGGCGATCCAGCCCGATTCCACCAGGGGCCGCAAGCCAAGAATCACGCTGGTGGGATAGCAGCCGGGATTGGCCACCAGGCGCGCATCGGTCAACTGATCGGCGTAAAGCTCCGGCAATCCGTAAACGGCTACCTCCGCCAACTCACGCGGCGGCGCCGGCAATTTGTACCACTGCGCGAACGTCTCAGGATTGTGAAAGCGAAACGCGCCGCTCAAATCCACTACGCGCACACCCGCCTTCAGGAGTTCCGGCACCATTTCAAGTGACGCTTCGTGCGGCGTCGCGAGGAACACGGTGCTCGCTCCGCTCGCGGCCACGGCGTCCACGGAAAACGTCTTGCAAGGCGCCTCGCCCCAGCCGCGCAGCCGGGGGAAAATCTCGGTGAGGCACTTGACGTTCGCCGAACTCTCGCGCAGATAAAAAGTCGGCTTCTGAATTGCCGGATGACGGAGCAGTATCTGTGCCAGCTCAAAGCCGGCATAACCCGTTGCCCCGACTACGGCGACCTGTTGTTTGCCGCTCACCGGAGCAAGTCCTCCATACGCTTCTGGACGGCGGCGCGAGCCTGCTTCGACGGCGTGATCACCAGGACGGTGTCGTCCCCCGCAATGGTCCCGGCCACTTCCTTGAATTTTTCGGCGTCCAGCGCAGCGGCCAGCGGCTGCGCGCCGGAGGGCGGTGTCTTCAGCACGAGCATATTGAACGCGGGACGCAGGTCCACCAGATAATCCCGCAACGCGCGGCCCAGCGGCGGCAGCGGCGCCGAGACTTCGTCGCCATTGCCGAGCGGCTTGTAGCCGTCAGTGGTTTTCACCAGCTTGAGTTCGGACATGTCCCGCGAGAGCGTCGCCTGCGTTACCCGAACCTTCACGTGCGAGAGGCGCTTGCGCAACTCATCCTGGCTCGAGATCGGCTCGCTCGTGATGAGCTTCAGGATCTGTCCTTGCCGGAACCGTTTTTGTGCGTTGAGTCCCATGGGCGTTCTAATTTATACAACCACCTGTATAATTATGCATACGGTCTCCTTGCTGTGTCAATGTATATTTTGAGTTTCCGCGAACCTTTTCGAATCGAGTTCGCACGTATGTCCTTGAAGCGGCGCGTGTTGGATTGACGCGCGCCGCCGCACGCCGTAACATTTCGCCTCCTGGAGATCGCAGTGCGAATATCCGGTACTTCCCGTGCGCTTCTGATTGCGCTGGCGCTTTGCGCCGCGTTGAATTTCTCGTCCTGCGGCCGCAAGGAAGCCGCGCCGCCCACCGAAGGCGGCGAAAATTCGCCAGCGTCCCCGGTTGCAAAACCGGAGAGACTCCCGTTCGACCAGCAAGTCGAGCAAAAACTTGACCCTCTGACCAACGAAGACATTGAGCTGTACCTGAAAGTGATGCAAGCCGCCGCAAGCCGCGTGCAAAATCCCACGCTTGCCGACAAGACTGCGCTCGAAGGCGCGAAGAAGATCCTGGCAGGCAGTGCCTCAGGCCGCGTTCCCACACCCGATGACGTGAAAACCCTTGAGCGCGCCAATCTTGTGGCGTTGGCGATGGATCAGATTGTCGCGAACGAAATGAAGCTCGATGGCCGGAGCTATCGCGGGATCGTGGAAGCTGTCGAGTCCGTCGTGACGAATCCGGCGCTCGGGACACTGCCCGGCAAAGGTAGCCTTCCAGCCCCAGAACACGATCTGACGCCTCTCGAAAAGCACTTAAGTGACGTCAACGCGGCGAACGAAAGGTTCCTCGCACCTTACCGTGCTGAGATTCAGAAACTCATGGTTGTTGTGCGAAATCCTGCAAATTTACCCAAGTAATTCAGCGCTTTCGGCCGTTGCGAGAAAGTAGAAGCGACAAGGCATTTCATGAATGTTTGAGACGAGCGGGAGATGGAGTGCTCGGGAGATGATACCCAGGAGGTTCAACTCGAAAGACCGACCGCTTCCGCCGCTGACAGCGCCGGCGGATGCTAGCCCAGGGCAACGCCTTGGGTTCCGACATCACTCGATCGTATAGCGCCCTGAATGGGCGCAGGAGCTATCCGCCCTTTCAGGGCGGACAATCTTGGGCGCGACGATATCCCCGGGGAGTTGCCCGGGCTGGCATCCTTCGCGCCCTTGGCGCGACATCGTAGTCGTGGTTCCAAGGGGACAAAACTTCCTATAGATATTTGGGGGAAAGATTCAAGAAAAGTTCCAGCGGCGAATCGGTTCTCCAGCCGGGTCTTCGGGTGGACGAGGCGAGGACGAATATTCCGCTTTACTCGGAAAAGCCTCGGTTATATAAGCGTGTATACCCAATAATTCAAGATTGAAATCCCAGTTCATAGGCTTGGCGTTCGATACAAATTGAATAGGAGGTCTCTCATGAAGCTTGCGAAATGGGCTTTGGTTGCGTGCATTGCACTTTCAACGATTAGTCGCGCCGCCGCGCAGGACCGGCTGCCCCCAATCCCTGCGGACAAGTTGACGGACGCGCAGAAGAAGGCTGCGGGAGACCTGCTCGCGGGACCGCGCACGGGGCTCAGCGGTCCTTTCATACCGCTGCTTCGAAGTCCCGAGTTAATGGATGCCTTCCAGAAAGTTGGTGAGCAGATTCGTTTTCATAACACACTTGGACCCAAGCTCACGGAATTTGCAATCATCATGGTTGCCAGACACTGGACGGTGGAAACGGAGTGGAGTGGCCATTCTCAAGGAGCTTTGAAAGCGGGTTTGGAGCCGGAAATTGTTAACGCAGTCCACGACGGGCGCCGCCCGTTGGGAATGGCTCCAGATGAGGAAATTGTATACGACTTTTGCACGGAGTTGGAGCTGAACAAGAGCGTCTCGGATGCCACGTACGATCGGATGCTCAAGAAGTTTGGCGAGCAGGGCGTAATGGATTTGACAGGAACGGTCGGTTACTACACGGCGCTCGCGATGGTGCTGAACGTGGCGAGGACCCCTGCCGCGCCCTCGAAAATGCCGTTGGCGCCGTTTCCGAATTAACCTGCTGAATTAATCTGCTGGGTTTGTGGGGCATATTTGTTGTACTAGGTTAAAGGCGTCGCGAAAAATTTCGGCAGACAGGCCGCGAACGAAGGGAGAAGCACGATGACGGATGTCAGGATCGGACGGCGCGCATTTCTACAGGGAGCAGCGGGCCTTGCGGCCTTAGGCGCGTCGGGAATCGTTTCAAGCAGCGCCGGTCAGGCGCAAGTTGAAGTGCCGAATTCCACCGGCACGGAGCCTCCGACGATTAAAGTCCCCGCTCTCACTTGCGACTGCCACCAGCATATTTACGACGCTGTCCGATTTCCCCCGGTTGCGCCCCCAGTGGAGCCCAACTCGCGCGTTGAGGAATACCGTTTGCTGCAGAAACGGATCGGCACGACACGGAACATCGTGGTGACGCCCGGACCGTATGCCACGAACAACGCGGTAACGCTTGACGCCATCAAGACGTTCGGGGCGAATGCGCGAGGCGTCGCCGTAATTCAGCCCACGATCACGGACGACGAACTCCAAGCCTTGCACAAGGGCGGCATTCGTGGCATCCGATTCGCGAATCCCGCACCCGGCAGGGTCACGACGATCGAAATGATCGAGCCCTTGTCAAAACGCGTCAACGAACTGGGCTGGCACGTCGATTTCAACATGAACGGCGATGAGATCGTCGCAAACGAGGCCTTGTTCAACCGCCTGCCGTCGCAGATTATATTCGATCATATGGGACACTTGCCGCAGCCCGCCGGCGCAAACCATCCGGCCTTCACGGTGATTCGCAAGCTCATCGATAAGGGCCGGACCTGGGTGAAGCTGTCGGTGACCGCCAATAATCCGCCTGCCACATACGATCAAATCGACATGATTGCGACGGCCTACCTGAAAGCCGCGCCGGAACGAATGGTATGGGGAAGCAACTGGCCCCACCCAAGTGAAACCAAGAAGCCGGACGACGCGGTGTTGATAGACCTGGTTGCGCGTTGGACGTTGAGCGAGCCGACACGGCATAAGCTATTCGTCGAAAATGCCGAGGTACTATACGGCTTTCCCAAATTTTCCTGAGTCCCTGATTGAGTGCGAAAGATAGTGTCCTCACGACTCTGTCGTTCTTGTGGGTTCGTAGCGACGGCGTCTCGCCAGCGGTTTTTGCGCCTCGATAAAACCAAGAATCGTCGGCGAGACGCCGTCGCTATCAACACCGGTCCTCATGCTTGAGCTTCACGGAAAGTGAGTCAGTCCCCAAAATTTGAGCGAGTTGGCCCTATCGAACCGCGGTGGTATCCTCCGAGTATGAACGAGGCTCCCATTCGCCCACTGAACGATGCTTCTCCCGAAACGCAGCATCGCGCGCTGCTCGACGTGGCGGAGGCGATCGCCCAGCACCGCGACCTGAGGGAATTGTTCCACGAATTGGCGGCCCGGCTGCATCGAGTCGTGGAGTTTGAGTTCCTGAGCCTGGTTCTGCATGACGCGTCGCGCAACGTAATGCGATTGCATATCCTCGAGGCGGAAAGGCCCGGAAAAATTCGCGCGGGCGCCGAATTTTCGATTGGGGATACGCCGTCAGGCTGGGTCTGGGAAACCCAGCAGCCATTTATCCTGGACGACACCAAACAGGAGACACCGACTCCGTCCCTGCTGCAGATTCTCCGTGAAAACGGAGTGCGGTCCTTCTGCGCAGTCCCGCTGACCACTGCTCAACGCCGCCTGGGCGTGCTCGCGTTTGGGCGGGGAACACCTCACCAGCATAGCGAAGTCGAAATCGTGTTCCTGCAGCAAGTCGCCGGACAAGTCGCCGTGGCAGTGGACAATGCGCTCAACTTCGCGCGTGCGCAAGCTTACCAACGTCAGTTGGCACAGGAGCGCGATCGCTTGCGCGTTTTACTTGAAGTGAACAACGCCATTGTCTCGAAACTGGATTTGCACGCACTGCTGAACGCCATTTCAGCCTCCCTGCGGCGCGTCATCCATCACGAATATACCAGTCTTGCCCTGTACGAACCGGCGACAAATATGATGCGCGTGCTAGCGCTCGATTTTCCCGAGGGAAAAGGACTCATCCGAGAGGAAATGCGTACGCCTCTCGTGGGCTCAATCATCGGTCAGGTCTTCCGCAGCCGCCAACCGCTCGTGCTGGACCGCGTCGCGATGGAAAAATTCGATTCCCCAACGTCACACCTGCTGCGGGACGAGGGCGTTCGTTCGGTTGTCAGTATGCCGCTGACCACCCACGACCACGTTCTCGGCACAATGAGTCTCGCCAGCCTGCGCGACGCTGCATTCCAACAGGGTGACGTGGACCTCTTAGTCCAAGTGGCGGGTCAGGTTGCCATCGCCGTGGAAAATGCCCTCGCCTTTCAGGAAATCGGCGAGCTTAAGAACAAGCTCGCTCAGGAAAAGTTGTACCTGGAAGATGAACTCCGCTCGGAAATGAATTTCGATGAAATCGTCGGCGAAAGCCCCTCTTTGCGTTCCGTGCTGAAGCAAGTGGAAACAGTGGCACCGACCGACTCGACCGTACTCATTCAAGGAGAAACCGGCACAGGGAAGGAATTGATCGCAAGAGCGATCCACGATCTGAGTCCTCGACGCGAGCACACCTTCGTAAAAGTAAACTGCGCCGCGATACCCACGGGGCTGCTCGAATCTGAATTGTTCGGGCACGAGCGAGGCGCCTTTACCGGCGCGATTGCACAGCGGCTGGGCCGGTTCGAGCTCGCTGACGGCGGCACGATCTTCCTGGATGAAGTTGGCGATATCCCACTCGAGCTACAGCCAAAACTCTTGCGCGTGCTGCAGGAACAAGCGTTCGAACGGCTGGGAAGCACGCGCACCGTTCACGTGGACATTCGGTTGGTCGCCGCCACAAACCGCAATCTTGAGGAAATGGTCGCCGCACGAACCTTTCGCAGCGATCTCTACTATCGTTTGCGAGTTTTCCCGTTAGTGATGCCACCGCTCCGGGAACGGCAAGCGGATATCCCCGCGCTCGTGCGCTATTTCGTTCAGAAATTCGCAAGGCGCATGAACCGGACGATTGACACAATTCCCGCGGGCACACTCGACGTGTTCGGACGCTACGCTTGGCCGGGAAATATTCGAGAGCTTGAGAATTTGATCGAACGCGCTGTTATCGTTTCACCGGGACCTGTGTTGCGGGTACCTCTCGGCGAGTTGAAGCTTCCGCTGGAAACGGTGGACGATAACCTTACGCTGCGCGCCGCTGAACGCGAACATATCGCAAAAGCGCTCGAAGCGACGAATTGGGTTCTCGCTGGCCCGCACGGTGCGGCAGCGAGATTAGGGATGAAGCGAACCACCTTGCAATCCAAAATGCGGAAGCTCGGACTTACTCGCAGCCGATAGAAGCGCAAGAAGCTGCGAGTTCCTGCCCATATTTCGGCACGCGCCCATATTTCGGCATCCCCTCCGCCGATTAAAACATCCAATTGAATTTAGCTAGATATAATTCACAATTAAATTACTAAAAACAAGTATGTTATGTAACGTGTCTATATTTCGGCATTTTGGCCATCGGCTTGCAAAGCATTCCTGCCTCGACCCAGTAGAAAGAAGGAGTGATGCTAAGAGTCACAGTCAAGAAGGAGGATTTGCTGGAGACCTGGGAATTGGAAGGCAAGCTCGCGGGGGATTGGGTCACCGAGCTCGATCGTTGCTGGAAAGAAAGTCATGTTCAACCCGGTATCGCAATGCAAGTGAACCTGAAAGCAGTAAGTTACATCGACGCCGCCGGCAAGCAATTACTATCGAATATGTATGGAGCCGGTGTGGAAATCAAGGGATGTGGGTGCATGACTCGTGCAGTGGTGGAAGAAATTATGAGGGAGACAGGTGCTCGCGCAGTCAAGGCGAGTAAGGATATGGCCGATTAAGGTTCTTGGCAAAAAAAACTTCGCAGGTGCCTTTAGACAGGCCGAGTGGCCAAAATTTTTATTGAAGTGCCTTGGGACCAATCATAAGAGCGGGGTAGTTAACGATTCATACGCAACTTCATTTAACGCAAGGGGGAAAGAGCAATGAATCAGGAACGCCATCATCTGGAAGTAGGATTGATCACGACAGCAAACTTGAATGAACAGACGGAAGAACAACTCATCGAGCGTGGCTTAAAAGGGGACATGCAGGCTCTCGACGCGTTGTTCACTCGTAACACACGTACGCTATACCAGACCGCGCTTCGAGTGCTCGGCAATCCGGAAGATGCGGAAGAAGCTCTGCAAGAAGGCCTGCTCTCCGCGTATCGCAATTTGCCCAGGTTCGAGCGCCGATCGCAGTTTTCCACGTGGCTGACAAGAATCGTCATCAACGCGGCACTAATGCGGCGCCGGAGCAAGCGTTCCCGTCCGGCCGTTTCGCTCGATGATTTTGCTTCCGAAGGTGAACTGCCGCTAGCCGAGCGTTTTGCGGACGACGGCCCCAATCCCGAGCAGATCTATGCCGGCACGGAGTTGGGAGACCGCGTCAGCAGCAAGTTAGCAGAGATTTCTCCGCTTCTGCGCACCGCATTTTGGCTGCGGGAAATTGAAGGGCTTTCTGCTGAGGAAGCAGCGCAAGTGCTTGGTGTTTCCCGCAATACCCTCAAGGCCCGGCTGTGGCGCGCCCGTCAGGAGTTGGCGGCTCGCCTTGGACTGGCGCTCGACGGGAACCTTGCGCCCGCAACGTAGGCCGAACGCAACCAAGTCATGTGGCCGAGACTTCTGTCTCGGCCCAGAGAAGTATTGAGCCATCTAGCACCCACCTGAGGGTGGGTGCTAGAGGCTTCTTTTGGATGGGACTTCTGTTCCACGCCGAACGTTGCGAGCGGTGTGGAATTTCTCGAAAGAATTTTTCTAGGACAGAATCCAGCTTGTCTCCTGTCATGCGTGGGGTTATCCTTTCTCAGATTGCCAAGGAGGCAAACATTAATGAAACATTTCGGAATACTCGCGTTGGCAGCGTTTCTGATGCCAGTCGCGGCAAGCGCCCAGGATTCGGCCATGATGCCAAATCCGATTACATCAATGATCAAACAGCAGGTTGTTCGCTATGGGGATTTGCAGATCGCGGCAGCGGAAGCGATGCCCGCGGATAAGTACAGTTACAAAGCTACTCCGGAAACACGGACATTCGGACAACTCGTTCTGCATGTCGCGCAATTTAATTATAATTTTTGCGGGCGCATCTCATCTATGGCGCCTCCCGACATCAAGAATCTCAAAGATACCGACAGCAAGGACAAACTTGTGGAGGCCGTCAAAGGCTCGTTCGACTTCTGCACGAAAGAGATTAACGGGCTGGACGATTCCACATTGGGACAGTCCGTCGGAAAGATGGGTCCGAACAACCTGTCGCGC
>JBEKCU010000147.1:0-10958 GCA_050014735.1 Candidatus Acidiferrales bacterium
TCCACTTGACGAGCCAGTTGCTGTACCAGAGCCGATGCGCCCTGCGCGTCCAGCGTCTGCTGAATGGAAGCGGGCCACACTATTGCCTGTTCGTCCCGCGGACCTTGCACTAGGATCCGCCCCGTTCGCGCGTCGCTCGTAAAATTCCACCCGGGTGGCGTTTCCATCGCGAAACCCTTGGCATCGCTGTGCGTGGTCCAGCCCAGCATAGTGGGGCCCGCCGTACTGGAGGTCGAGTCGGCTGGCCTCGCGACGACGCCTCCGCGTGCCTGGGGCAGTGCACGTAGGGCATCACGAAGAGTGCATGACAGGGATAGGAGGAAAAGAATGGTCGCAGGGGTCGTTCGCATGGATGTTCTCCTTCGAGGTTGTCTTGAAGAACAAGAGAATCATAGCCACTGCGGCTTCCGTGTCAACGTACGTGAAAATCTGAGGTGTCCGCGCCGATCTTGTTTGTTGGAAAGTTCGGAAGCAGAGACCCGATGTTATGATCGCCACAAGTAGTACTCAACCTAGGGGCAACTCAGACTTCGACACAGATCTCGGTTGTCGACTCCTCGACAGCTTCTTCTTCCCGAGAAGTTCTCTTCCACAAGAGAGTCAGGACAGCAGCAGCGAGGTAGCTTGCGGCAGCACAGTCCAACGTCGCGTCAAGGCCAAAATGCAAAGCAATGACAATAGCGAGCACCGATCCAAGAACGCCTGCTGCTGCATTCGTTGCCCATGCCCATTCGATCGAACTGCTTGCGGTTTCTACGGGCACTTCCGAAAACGCTGCGTCTTGGCGGGCAATCTCTCGCAAGCCTGTGGGGAACGGCATTCCCATCAGAAAACCAAGCGGTATCAGGAGCGCGGCGCTTAGCGCGAGTTTATTGAAGAACGGCAGCGAAACCAATGCGCTCAACAGCATGTGCAATCCAAACGCATAGAGCATCACGGTCGCCACAATTATTCCAAGTACCGTGCGAATCCTGCGGCTTTCGTCCAGCCAGGAATTTGACGCCATGCTGCCCGTGCCTCCCGACAGCAACATCAGAAACACAACGACAGTGACGGCGTAGGTGGGATGGCCCAGGAACAAAACGAATCTCTGGATCAGCGCGATCTCGACGAGCATAAATCCAATGCCAATAGCCACGAAGTACAGAAGCGGCATGGCAGATGGATTGTGAGTTGCTTTACTCAGAGCCAAAGGTACGATCAGGAAACCAATCATCGCAACAATGGAAACAATCAGCATGACTCCGAGAGCCGCCAGACCCAGGTTATTCTTCCAGTCGATGCTGAGCCTGCCGCCGACGGTCAAAAGCGTGCGCAATACGCTACGGGTCTTGAATGTGAAAAAGAAAAACGGGGCGTTGTCGGTAACAGGAGAAATTTCGAAGGGATAATCTTGGATGAACTTATCGCGAGGGCTGATTCCGGCGCCGGAAACTGCTTGCGATGACAAATTAATGAGTTGCTGGAAGGGCTCCCGTGTATCGGAAGCAAGGATTCGCGTCTCAGCGAGCTTGGCCAGATCGTATTCAATGCAGCTGCCTTCGCTTCCTACCGACGCCTGGATGCCGCAATTCATACTCTCATCCGGCCGGCCGTAAACGTTCGGAGTATACAAAGGAAAAAGATTTGAATTGCTTTGTACTTCCCTCAAAACCGTGCGTTCCTCGGCGATGGTGAAAGGAGTTTTCTTCACGAGAACAGTGACTTGACTACCCCTTTCGTCCAGCCGACCGTTCGCAACCACGATGAAGTGGTGGCGAGCATCGCCAACTCCTGACCGGCCCAGCACCTCGATTCCTTGCGACACAACTCGCAACGCTTCTCTAGGCTTGCTGAAATCCCACCGGGTGATGGCGAGGAATCCGTCGGATTTCAGATGATCGAAATATTCGCGAAAAGCTTCGACCGTATAGAGGTTGTTCTCGCTTAATGCAAATGCACCCGCCGAAGTCGACGCCCATGTGTCGACCAGGGTCATCTGGATGACGTCGTACTTCTCCTGACTAACTCGAATCCAGGATCGCCCGTCGCTCACATGGATGTGAACCTGGGGCAATTCGTACAGGTGGTGGGCGTAGTCCGCATATCGCCCGCGAACAATGTCGTTGGCAATGATCGGATTAATTTCAATTCCCGTTACATTCGGGCTTCCGCCAACCAGCGCGGCGAGCACATCGATGCCGCCGCCGGGACCGATGATGGCGTAGTCTCCTTTCGGACGAAGCAGACTAGGAATCGCGGAAGATGGCGCCCACTTTTTGACGTATGACGCGGATTCCGGGTCGTGGATGTCAGTATTGACGATTTGCGTGGATGCATCCGCGTCGATGTTGGCCCACTTGCCGTGCTCAGCCCAAGGGAAAACCTCGACGCGCGAGATCGCATTCCACTTGGAGAATTCCGATGGGTCCTGCTGAACGGAAACACCTTTTGCGTATTTGACATCGATCACGTTCTGCGAACGATTCGCCACGAGCAGTCCGGCGAGCACCAAAACAAGTCCCACGGTGATCTTCCGCTGCGCTTTAGTGTCTGCCCAAATGCCTCCCGCCACTGCCACGGCCAGCGCCGCACAAATCACCGCGCTCGGCGCTCCCAGCACATTCAGAAGGGGCACCACCGCCAAACACCCGATGGCTCCGCCCGTCAGGTCTGCGCTATATAACGATGCTAGGAGCTTGGTTTCGCGCGCAAACACCACAGAGAATAGAAGGCCCGCGAAGAAGAAAGGCACGCCCGCTGTAACGTAGATTGTCGTCAACCGAAGCACATTATGTAGTTCCGGGACAAGCAAAACGCGTGTGTGCAGCGCGACCCACAGAGCCAGCAATATAGCTGCGCTGTCCAGAGCACAAATCCAACAGGCCAATTCCCGAAGCCGCCTTCGAGCCAGCCAATTTTGCCACACATAGGAGAAAACACCGCCCGATCCTAGTCCAAGCATGGCGATTGAAATAGCCAGGAAAGCGAAATGGTAATACAGAACAACCGAGAACAACCGAGTTAGGGCCAACTCCAGCAAGAGGGTTGCAAAACTGGCTAGGCCGATACCTGCCAATAGCACGGCGCGGTCGGTTTCAGCCGGGTCCATCCGTGTATCCACCATGCTAGATTGGCTCAAAGCGCAACTCCGATCGACCGATTCCACAGCGCTGAAAAGATGACTTCCCCATATTACCGGGTCCTTTTGAAAGAGAGTACGAGGGCGGCGTGAGGTGTGTCCAAACGATTCCTCCACCAGGCCATGCTATGTGGATACGATAGTTGTCCGGCGCGAATGCGTCCCCTATACTCGGTTTCTAACCCTTTGAGGCTCCGTAGAAATGCGCAACAGCCAGGCACAGCGGTACGCGCGGTGGTCGGCGGGAGCGGCGGGATTGCTGGCCGTGATCGTGGCGGGAGTGTATTTGCGCAATGTCTGGCTGGCCCGCCAGGCGGAGAAGAAAGCGCCGCCGGCAGTGCCGTCCACGGTCGAGCAACGTTCGAATGAATTCTCGTTCTCCAAGGTGGAAGGTCAGAGAACAATCTACACGGTGCGCGCATCACGAACGACAGAATTCAAGGAAGGCAACCGGAACCTCCTGGAAGACGTGGCCATCAGCGTGTATGGAAAGAAAGGCGAGCGCAACGACACTCTCCGAACACAGGCGTGCGACTTCATCTCGAACACGGGGAAAATAAGCTGCGCCGGGGAAGTCCATATTAGCCTGGAAGCAGCTGGAAAGCCGCGCGCAAGCGCGAATGCCATTCAAGTGGCAACCTCTGGAGTTACGTTTGACCGGGATTCCGGTGAGGCGCGGACCGAAAAGCCCGTGAAGTTTCATTGGCCCGCCGGGGAGGGCCTCGCCGTTGGCGCACGTTACGATTCGAATAGCGGCACACTTTTCCTTCAGCACGAAGTTGAATTGAACATCTTTAGTTCTTCGCCCGCCTCTTCATCCGGCCGGGCCAAAGAACAGGACTTGTCTCCGGAGAAGAGTCTTCGATTAACGGGCGACAGCCTGGCATTTCAACGGGAGGCGCGCACGGTGCAAGTGAATGGGAATGTTCGCGCGCTGCAGACGACACACGAACTCTCCGCGGAGAACTTGCTGCTCGAATTGGATACCGACTTTCACGCTCGGCGCATCGTTGCCAGCGGCCACCCTCAATTGCACGATTCGGATGTTCACGGACCGATCGTGCTCAGCGCCGACGAAATTGCCTCAGTCTTGAAGCCTGACGGTTCGGTTGAGTCCATCGTGGCAACTAGCAACGTACATGGAACGCGGGATACGCCCGCCGGCGACGACGGAATCGAGGCGGGACGCGTGCAGATTGATCTTGCATCGCGTCAAAACGTTCCCCGCCTGCTGACGGCGAGCAACGGTGTCACGCTTACTTCGGCGAGCGCGGCATCGAGTGGCGGCACGCGCCGCATGCAAAGCGACGCCCTGGAAATCCATTTCTCAAATAATTCACAGCTTGGACAGACGCTGCTGGAAAGTGTGAACACACTCGCGCCCGGGAACGTTGAGTGGCGAAACGTTTCCGCAGTGAACGGCAAGCCGGCTCCGCAAGTAATCCGGATGAGCGGCAAGCGGATGAATCTGAAATTTGACGGACAGAATCAGCTGCGCCAGTTGGTGAGCACCGGTAACGTGGAGGTCGCGCGCAAACTTGGCGACGCGCCTGAGCAGACCACAGCGTCTCGCGAACTCACCGCAAACTTCGACGGTGCCGGCCAGTGGTCCACAATCGATCAGACCGGCGACGTGCGCTTCCATGACGGCCTGCGAGCGGGACAGGGAGATCGCGCACACGTGGACCGCGCAGTGAACGCGGTCACGCTGGACGGTTCGGTGGCATTCGCCGATGCGGCGACTCGGACAGTCGCGCAAACGGCTACCTTCACCCAAGGTTCGAATCTGCTGCGTGCTGACGGGCATGTGCTGACGACGGAGTTGCGAGCGGACTCAGGAGGCGTTTCGAACTTCGCACAGGAGCCCGCGCACGTTACGGCAGAGCACCTCGTGGCCGATACCGCGAAAGGGCACGCAGTCTATTCGGGAAACGGCAGGTTGTGGCAGGGGCAGTCCGTGATTGACGCCGATACGATCGAGCTGGACGGCCCTTCGCACACGCTATTAGCAAAGGGGCAAGTTCGAGGCGTATTCCCACAGGCTGCCTGGAATCCGAAGCCTGGGCAGTCCCCGCAGCAAGCGATCGGCCAAACTTCCGGCATATCTTCCGGCATAACTTCAACTCGAGCATCGAGCGGACCGGGACGACCAAATGCCGAACTAGGACATGTGCGAGGAGGTTTGTTGACCTATTGGGAGAACGAGGGGCGGGCTCGAATCGAGCAGTCCGCCCGGGTCGATTCCCAGCAAGGATCGATCCAAGCGGATCGCATCGACATGTTCTTTTCCAGCGTGAGTGCTGGAAATGCCACCAAGCAGCTTTCGCGAGCCGTGGCCACCGGCGACGTTGTCGTCCACCAGGAAGATCGGCGAGGCACGTCCAATCGGGCCGAGTATACGGCCTCGGAAGGCAAGTTCGTTCTTTCGGACGGTAAACCAACCGTATATAGCTCAACTGGAGACACCACGACGGGGCGTCAATTGACCTTCTATTTTGCTGATGATAGGATCGTTGTGGATTCGGAGGAAGACGCAAAAACAGTTACGCTGCACCGGGTCGAGAAATGACGTGGCATGCTCAAGTTCCAGGGCGTCGAGCTCAGTAAATCGTACAAGGGTCGTAAAGTAGTGGATGATCTCGACCTGGAAATCAGTCAAGGCGAAGTGGTGGGGCTTTTGGGGCCCAACGGCGCTGGGAAGACAACGACGTTTTACATTTTGGTCGGTTTAGCCCGGCCGGATTCCGGGCGCGTCCTGCTGAACGGGGACGATATTACGGACCTCCCCATGTATCTCCGGGCCCGCAATGGAATCAGTTATTTGCCCCAAGAGCCATCGGTTTTCCGCCAACTGAGTGTTGAAGAAAATCTGGTCGCCGTCCTGGAAACACTCTCTCTCACGGCGGAACAACGACGAGACCGGCTTGAGGAATTGTTGGCGCAGATGAAACTACAGACGGTTCGATACAATGGGGCCTATACATTGTCCGGCGGCGAGCGGCGACGGCTTGAAATTGCGCGGTCGCTTGTGCTCGAGCCGGCATTTATGCTGCTGGACGAGCCATTTTCGGGGATCGATCCCTTAACAGTGGTCGATATCCAGAAGATTATCAGGGATTTGAGCCGCGATGGAATCGGCGTCCTGGTTACCGACCACCAGGTGCGTGAGACGCTAAGCGTGACCGATCGCGCCTATATTGTTCAAAATGGCAAAGTGCTTGCCGCCGGAACTCCGGCGGACCTGAGCGGCAATCCCGAAGTCCGCCGGGTATACCTTGGAGATCATTTCCGTTTGAATTGACGACCATGAGCTGGCTTCAGCCAAAACTTCACCTGAGGGTCGCGCAGAAGCAGATCCTTACCCCTGGCCTGGTCCAGATGGTGAGCGTGCTCGCGCTGAATCGGCTCGAACTCCGGGAAATGATCAATCAGGAAATGATCGAGAATCCGGTGCTCGAGGAACTGTCCGAGGACCCGGTCACCAGCGAAGATTACAGCGACGAAGCTTTCCTGAAAGCAGAAACCGAAAAGATCCCCGAGGTCGAGCCCCCCAGTCCGTTTGAAGATTTCGACGTGGCTTCTTTTTTCAATCAGTATCTGGACAGCGGCGGCGGCAATCCGGAACGAGGCGAACAGGAAGTCATCGAGCGTCCGTCGTTCGACAAATTTCTTTCCTCGGCGCAGGGCCTTACCGAACACCTGACGTGGCAGTTGAGCGTGACGGTTTGCAACGACGTGGTGCGCGAGATCGCCGACGCTATTATCGGCAACCTCGATGAGAATGGCTACCTCAACGCCTCGCTCGAGGAAATCTCACAAAATGGAAAGTACTCGATGGAAGATGTCGAGGAAGCCCTGGCGGTCGTGCAGGAATTCGATCCTCTGGGCGTGGCGTCGCGCAACTTGCGCGAGTGCCTACTGACGCAGCTTCGCACGCTGGACGGTCAAAACGCTTTGGCACAACAAATTGTTTCCGAATGTCTGCCAAAGCGGCCTCTGGCCGCAAGCGAGGCGGAAGAATTGAATGCGGAAACTCCTCTCGCGCGGTTGCTTCAGGCAAACCAATTGAAGGAAATTGCGCGTGCGCTGAATCGTCCCGTCGAACTGGTCAAACGCGCCGTGGATGTCATCAAGAAGCTCGATCCGCGCCCAGGCTTGCGCTACAACAAGACGCAGCCCAGGCTAGTCGAGCCTGACGTTTACTTCCGCAAAGTGGATGGTGAGTGGCAAGTCTTTATGAACGACGATGACGTGCCCCAGCTGCGTCTGTCTCCGGTATATCGCCGATTGTTGGCGCGGGATGCAGCGGATCGAGAGGTTCGCAACTACGTCAAGGAACGATTTACCGCCGCGCTTCAGTTGATGAAGAGCATCGAGCAGCGCAAGCACACTATCCTTCGCGTTTGCCAGATCATCATCCAGAGACAAGGCGGATACCTCGATCACGGCGCCGACCAACTGAAGCCAATGATGATTAAGGAAGTCGCGGAGGAAGTCGGCGTGCATCCCTCGACCGTGAGCCGCGCGGTGTCCAGCAAGTACGCGCACACGCCGCAAGGCGTAATCGAGTTGCGTTCTTTCTTTTCCGAATCGGTTAACGGTCCGGAAGGCAGTAACATGTCGCTGCAAACCTTGAAGCGGCTGGTGAAGAAAATGATCGACGAAGAAGATACGGCTCACCCGCTTACCGACGATCTGATCGCCAAGAAATTGGATGACGCCGGCATTCATGTGACTCGGCGCACCGTTGCGAAATATCGCGAGGACCTGCGCATTCCCAGCACGCACCAGCGCCGGGTAAAGGCATAGGCCGGAACCCGTGAAGCGCCAACGCGCGCGCGACTCTCGCCGGCAACTGGTGATTCTCACCGGGCTCAGTGGCTCGGGCAAAAGCACGGTTCTGAAGACCTTCGAAGACCTTGGCTTCTATTGCGTCGATAACCTGCCGGTAACGCTGATTCCCACATTCCACGAATTGCACATGCAGACCGGCGGAGAGATTCAGAGGGCCGCTCTATTAGTGGATGCTCGTGAGGGCGGCCAACTCGAAAAGCTTCCCGGTATTCTCCGCCAGTTGCGCGCCGAAAACCCAGCGACGCTCGTATTTATCGAAGCGACCGAGGACGCATTGCTTCGCCGTTTCAGCGAGACGCGGCGGCCGCATCCTCTCGGGCATGACCGGCCGGTTATGGAGGGTCTCCGGAGCGAGCGCGTGCTGATGGAGCCGATCCGGAAGCTCGCGGATGTGGTCATTGATACGACCAAGTTCAACGTCCATGAGTTGCGGCAGTTTATCATTCGCAGGTTCGAGAAAACCGACCGGCGGCCGATGATGGTTTCGCTCGTGAGTTTTGGCTACCGTTACGGAATTCCGACCGATGCAGACCTTGTGTTCGATGTCCGGTTTTTGCCGAATCCTCACTTTATTCCGAAATTGAGAAAGTATTCAGGCCGTGATTCGCGCGTGGCGCGCTATATCCGCTCGTTCCCGCAAACCGGGGAGTTTTTACGACGCGTTGAGGGCATGTTGATTTATCTGATTCCTCATTACATCAGGGAAGGAAAAAGCTATCTTACGATTGCGTTTGGTTGCACAGGCGGACGGCATCGCTCGGTGATGATGGCGGAGTCCGTGAGTAAGACCCTGAACAAGCGGGGGTATGCATCGAAAGTGGTGCATCGCGACCTGGCGAAGTAGAAATGGGTTGACGCGGCAAATCGAGTCACGATTCGGACGCAGGGACGTATTCGAAGGCATTAAGAGTAGCACTATGAAGCTTGGTGACGGCCGTAAAGTCAAGATTCACGAGTCTCCTGAGTGTGATGAGCGAGATGGCCTATCCTCAGAATGCTCCCAACTGCTGACTGAGTGGCTAAGGTGGACGGACGAGGTTCGGCAGACCGAGAAAAATACATCCTCATATACGCGCCAAGTGACACAAATGAAAGAAGCTGAGAGTAAGCTCAATGCAGCGAACTCGAAGCGGTCTCAGCATATTAGGGAGCACGGCTGCCGGTAGTCTCCTACTTGAATCGGGGATCAGGTAGTGTCCTAATTTAGAGAAATGCGTTCGAAGAAATGTGAGGATGCGACTTCGGAGTCAAACCCTGGGAACGCCAGCCGGCACCCGAACTCAAATTTGAATCAGGACACTATCCGTCGGCGCGTCGGCTTGACAAATGCACGCGCGATTCGTAGCGTACCAAGGCCTGCAATTGTGTGGGGACTCCCAGGGGATCAGGATTTTCCTTGAACCAGCGCGAAGAATTCGGCCGGTTATTGCGTTATATCAAGCCTTATAAGATGCGGCTTGCCGCAGGTATCGTGTGTCTATCGCTGGTCGGGTTGGCAGAGGGACTCATTGCGCTGCTGATCACGCCCATCTTTGACCGCGTGCTCAAGCGGGGCGGGGACGATTACCAGATTTATCTTGCAAAAATCCCTATCGTCAACAAGACCATTTATCTGAATTCCTTACTTCCCTCGCAGATCCACAGCGTGGGAACGTTACTTTCGGTTGCAATACTTGGTGTGTTTATCGGAAAGGGAGTCGCTGAATTCCTCGGGAACGTTCTGGTACAGTACGCCGGGATCGCCGGTGTGACGGACTTGCGAAACGAAGTGTATGCGAAAGTGATTCGTCAGCCCATCGGGTTCTTTCAACACCATCCGACCGGACGCGTCATCTCTACCGTGATTAACGATGTCGAGCGTGTTCGCACGACATTTTCGGAATACCTAGCTGTTGGCTTTCGGCATATTTTTACGCTGTTTTTTCTGCTCGCGGTTCTGCTGGACATGAGCTGGAAGATGACCGTCGGCTCAGTCGTTTTGCTTCCGCTAGTTGTCTGGCCGGTGAGGACGCTCGGCAAGAAAATCCGGCGCTCGACCGAAAAGATTCAAACTGGTATCGGAGAACTGAGCCAGATTCTGGAAGAAACGGTGAGTGGGAACCGCGTGGTTAAAGCGTTCGGGATGGAAGATTTCGAGATCGGGAAATTTCGCGATTCGGCGCGGCGGCTGTTGCGGGAGAACATGCGCTGGATCCGCTCCGTGGTGGCAACCTCTCCCATCATGGATTTGCTTGGGGCGGTCGTGATCGTCCTGGTCTTGATGTATGCGCGCGGGCAAATCAAGATGGGCTTGATGACGGCGGGAATTTTCGTCACGTTTGTGTATGCGTTGTTCAAGTCCTACGAGCCCGTGAAGGGACTGGGCACTGTCTACCAGCAGTTTGAGCAGGCGTTTGGGGCGACCGCCAAAGTTTTCGAGTATATTGGCCTGGCGGAAGAACCGGCCGTGGAATCCGGAGTGCGAGTGCTGCCTCCATTTTCGCAAACCGTCGAGTTTGACCATGTATGCTTCGAGTACGACTCCGGCGTGTCGATCCTGCGCGATATTTCGCTGAAGGCGCGCGCCGGGGAAGTAGTGGCCATCGTTGGGTCGAGCGGCGCCGGGAAAACAACGCTCGTCAACCTTTTGCCGCGCTTCTATCCGGTCACCGCGGGCGTTCTGCGCATCGATGACACCGACATTCGAGAAGTTTCCTTGAGATCGCTCCGCGAGCAGATGGCCATCGTGACACAGGAGACGATCCTGTTTAACGACACGGTCTGGAATAATATCAGCTACGGCAGGCCCGGACTTTCCAAGGAACGGGTGGAGGCTGCCGCCCGCGCCGCGTTGGCGCACGATTTTATTCTCGAATTGCCACAGGGGTACGAAACGATGCTGGGCGACCGTGGGCAGCGGTTGAGCGGGGGACAGCGGCAGCGAATCGCCATCGCGCGCGCGATTCTCAAGGATTCGCCAATACTAATCCTCGACGAAGCGACG